>DASYVY010000338.1:0-3567 GCA_035936535.1 Thermomicrobiales bacterium
CAGCGACATTGACCTGGAGCTTGATCTCTGGCTCGACCTGGACGGAACGTTGACCGAGCTCGATCGCGACGAGTTCGAACAGGAGATCGACTCGGCGCGGCTCCCTGTGGAGTGGGCCGAGCAGGTCAATGCCGCGGCGCGGAGAGTCGTCGCCGCGGTTGCCTGGTCGGTGGATCATTCCGGCCCCGACGTGGAACGGACTCGCGATCCGCGGTTCGGTATTCCGGCTTTCATCCTCCGTGCCTGATTCCGACCGAAGGCTAACGGCTGTAATGTTGTGATGCATTTTGAGCCGCGGGGCCGCTGGGCGAATGCGGGGGCAGGCCTGCAACGGAGCGCTTGGACCGGTGCCGGGCACGGTGCGGGCAACAAGGCAGGGTCGGTCCGCAGGCTACCAGTAGAGTTCCGATTGCGCGCACGGAAAGATGATCAGACGTCTTCCGGACGGAGCGCTTCCACCTGGCGGACGATGCCGAGCGACCGATCATAGGCGGCGCGTCGGGTCGGATCGGTCAGGACATCTCGTGCCGCAAGCAGTTCCCGCATGCGACCAGCCGCTTCGGGGTCGCTGTCTCGATCGGGATGATGCTTGAGCGCGAGACGTTTGAACGCCACGTCGATCACCTCTGGATCCGCCTCGGTATCGACATGGAGAACCTGGTAAAACGTCCGGCCATGCGGACGCCGAACTGCTTTCTGGCGGGTGTCCGCGTGCAGGTGCTCGGACAACTCCTCCTGGGTCATCAACGTTGGCTCGAGATTCGCGATCTGATCCTCTGGAATGCCCCATTTGCCGTGGCATGTCATGCATTCCATCACGAACTGGGACCGGACATTCACCGTAGGGACGAAATAGAGCGTCAGCTTGCGCCGGGTCGCGTAGGCCGCGAAGACGGTCGAACGCCGGCAACTCGGGCAGTCATGAATGAAGAATCCGCGCTGGTCGATGTAGTCGCGCGCACCGATGATTGGAAAGACCACAACGCTTAACTCCCATGGAGATTCGCTTCTCCATGTGACTCTACCAGCCGCCCCCGCTCGCTACCATGAACAGGACGCCGGGCTGCGACTGGGCGCACGTCCCTGGTGCCGATCGGTTCCGTTTGCTGGGGCTGGTGGGGTCAGTGGGTTTTGGTCAGCTTGGTGAAAGGCAACAACATGGCTCGAAACGATACCCCCAAATTCATCACCGCCTGGCTGGAGACTCTCAATCCCGCCAGCTTCGCGGAGGTCGCACCGGACCCCGCCGCGACCGCGGTTTTCTCCGCCGACATGATCAACGGATTCCTGCACGACGGGCCACTCGCCTCTGACCGTGTGTACGCGCTGGCGGAGCCGGTGGCCTCACTGTTCCGGGATGCCTGGCACCATGGGGTGCGGGAATTCGTGATGGTTCAGGATACGCACGACCCGTCAACACCTGAGTTCCGGGCATATCCGCCTCATTGCCTCCGGGGCACGTCCGAGAGCGAGACCGTGCCGGAACTTTCGGAATTGCCGTTCAGCGACAGCTTCACGGTCATCGAGAAGAACGCGTTGAACCCCGCGATCGAAACGGCGTTCGATGCCTGGCTGGACGCTCACCCGGGGATCGTGAACGCGATTGTGGTGGGCGATTGCACGGATCTGTGCACCTATCAGCTCGCGATGCATCTGCGAATGCGCGCCAATGCGCTAAACCTTCAAACGTTCGATGTGATCGTGCCGGCGAATGCTGTTGACACCTTCGACATCCCCGCCGGCCGGGACACCGCAACAGGTCAGGCTCATCCGGCCGACTTCTTCCATAACGTCTTTCTCTACCACATGATGTCCAACGGCATCCGGATCGTGCAGTCCCTTGGAATCAGCAGGGACTAATCTCCCGGTGATCCTTCGGCGAACAGGTCGAACCGGCGGGACATGCTCGAACGATTCAGCGGGAGTTCTCCAGCAATCATGACTTCCAGGCACGACGGTGGACAGCCCGAAGAGGATCGCCAAGGAATGCTATCGGCGGCAAACCTCGATCGTTTCGATCTCCCCGCCGGCCAGATGTTCACTCCACGCTCTACGGCGCTCTTCACGGATCTCTATCACGTCGACGCCGCCTATGTGTGCTGGCTCAACGACCACAATGGTCGGTCCACCTTCGACCTCTACACCCGGTCCGCTCCGTTCAACGGCGCATTCATGCTGGCCGCCGGTCTTGGTCCGGCGCTGGACTACATTCGCAGCTTCGCTTACCAGGATGACGATCTCGCCTACCTGGAGCGGATCAAGGGCTACCAGCCCCGATTCCTGGACATGCTCGGCAACCTCCGGTTCACGGGCGACATCCACGCGGTGCCAGAGGGCGAGATCGTGTTTCCCAACGAACCACTCCTGCGCGTCACCGCCCCGTTCATGGAAGCATTGCTGCTGGAATCCGGTCTCCTCCGCACGATCGGCGTCTCGACCCTGATCGCCACCAAGGCCGCCCGGCTTACTCTTGCGGCCAAGGGACGGCCGGTCTCCGATTTCGCCTTCCGCCGGGCCCACGATCCGCACCTCGCTGCCCGGTCCGGCTTTATCGGAGGCTGCGGAAGCACGTCGTTCGTCGCGGCCGCCAAGGAGTACGACATCCCGGCGGCGGGAACCATTCCCCACGCGCTCGTTCAGTCCTTCGCCGGCGAACTGACAGCCTTTCGGGCAGTGGCGGCCTCACTTCCGGAATACTCGCTCCTGCTGGACACCTACGACGTACGACAGGGCGCTGCCAATGCGATCACGGTGGCCCGGGAGAGCCAGACCAGTCACGGGAACAGGCTCACGGCTGTTCGCCTTGACAGCGGTGATCTCGGGGCCGACAGCGTGATGGTGCGACGAATGCTCGATGAGGCAGGGCTCACGGATGTGCGGGTACTCGCCAGCGGAGACATCGACGAGTACAAGATCGAGGGATTCGTCGCGGCCGGTGCACCGATCGACGGGTACGGAGTCGGTGGCAACCTGGGGGTGGGGCTGGGCACCGTTGAGTCCGGCACCGTCGGTGGTGTCCTCGGCGCGGTTTACAAGCTGGTTTGGTACGAAGGCGATGACGCCGCACCGGCACGCCTCAAGCTGGCCGGCGAAAAGAGCACCTGGCCCGGGCGCAAGGCTTCCTGGAGGATCGGCGCATACGAGAGGGACGTCATCCAACTGGAGGACGACGAACCGCCCGCCTCAGGTCGCCGTCTCGATGTCTCGTGGATCGAGGATGGCCGTCTGGCAGCCCAGGAACCCACGCTGCATGAGATCCGCGATTGGGCATCGCGCTCGATCGCCTCTCTCCCCGAAACGCTCGGTCAGCTCACCGCGCCCTCACCCTATCGGGTCGATGTCAGCGATCGTCTGGCGGC
The DNA here is from genome assembly GCA_035936535.1 of Thermomicrobiales bacterium. GTDB lineage: Bacteria > Chloroflexota > Chloroflexia > Thermomicrobiales > UBA6265 > CADCWJ01. Next base: position 3,360 of record DASYVY010000338.1, read on the forward strand.
GCTTCGGACGGCGACCATCGAGGCGCTCCGGCGAGACACATAAGCACCATGACGGACCTTACGGACGAACACGCCACCGCCACCGTTGCCTGTGGAGGCGGTACCCGGATCGACCGGGGACACTCGCGCAACCTGACCTTGACGGTCTATTGATACGTCTCCGCTGGCCGAAGTCTCGCGGGACGCGACGTTATACCACCCCTAGATA
>DASYVY010000339.1:0-13168 GCA_035936535.1 Thermomicrobiales bacterium
CGACTCACGATGGTGAACGATGCACCGATCGCCGCCGCCCGTTCCCGCATGCTGAGCAGGCCGAGCGAAGTGGGCCGCACCGCCGTGGCGGGATCGAAGCCCGAGCCATTGTCGCGGATCGTGACCCGCAGGAGTTCGTCCGTCGACTCCAGGCGAATCACCGCTTCGTCCGCCCCCGAATGGCGCACGACATTGTGGAGGGCCTCCTGAACGATGCGATAGACCCCAAGCCGAACTTCGGGGGTCAACGCGGGCGGCTCATCGACCAGATCCAGGCGGTACGTCAGCCCGGAGCGCTGGATCGACTGAACGTATGCCTCGATCGCGGCGACCACGCCGATGTCATCGAGGTCCGGTGGGCGAAGGTCGAAGATGACGCCGTGCAACTCTTCGGACGCTCGTTCCAGCAGATGATTGACATTATTGAGGGAAAGATCCCGCTCCTCGGCAGGGGTGGAGCCATTGCTCATCTGCAGTGCACGGGCCTGATAGAGCGCACCGGTAATCAGTGGTGAGACCGCGTCATGGATCTCGCTCGCGATCCGTCGCCGTTCGTCCTCCTGAAGGCGGAGCGTACGGCGCAGGAGATCGCGCATCTCGTGCGTCTGGCGCTCGCGTTCTGCCCGGCTCCTTTCGAGCCCAAGAACCTGCGCCTCGAGCTGATCGGACATGTCCGACAGGGTCAAGCTCAGGGATCGGATCTCGCTCGAGCCAACCGGTTCGATCGGCGTGCTGAAGTCTCCATGAGCGAGCGCCGACGCCTTCCGGGCGAGCGTACGCAGGGGACGAGCGGTGAGCTCGCCGAGCACCACGGCCAGCGTCAGGATCACCAGTGCGGCGAGCGCAAGGACGATCAATCCCTGCGTCCAGAAATTCTGGGTGAACGGACTCGATGTCGGCGTGGTGACGAGGATGGCCCACATCGAAGATTCAAAGGTCACGGGCCGGTAAACCCCAACCCGTTCGATGCCTTCGGCATCGTCGGCGGTGTGTTCTCCTAGGTCACCGTCGATCGCTCGCTCGATGATGGACCGCTGTCGCTCGAGGAAGGCGCCCTCGTCGCGGCGGACGCCACTGGTGGCAAGAAAGACATCGGTCTCCGTCACCACCGCAATCTCGGTTCTGCCCTGGGCGAAGGGAACGACGATCTGCTCCAGTCGTTCAAGTTGATAGACGGCCCCGATCGCTCCCACGACCTGACCCGGAGACGTGGTCTCGTTCGTTGGGCTGGTGGCGCCGGTGGGGTCAGCGTTCGAGGGAGGCGGCGCTTCACCATTGACCTCCGTTGTCGTGTCGGACCGGGTCACCACTGGAACGGTGATGACAATGACCATCGTTTCTTCAGCGACCGGGATTCCGTCGGATATCCGGACCTGGCGGTTCGTCATGGTCTGCGTGAGCTGAGCAGCCACGACGGGTAAACCCAGGATTTCAAGTGGGGGGCTCGTGCTCGGACTGACGAGTTGGCCGTCAGCATTGACGAGGAAGAGGGAACTGATCTCGGGGCGAAACGTGGTCGCCTGGCCGAGTAGCCGGTCCGCCTGGGTCACATCCAGGCTGGTGATGGGATCTGTCTGAGAGAGATTTTCAAGTGCCGTGACGTTTCGGTCGATGTAGCTCAGGAGCGAGCTCTCCACCAGGGTGGCGATGGTGTTCTGGTTGGCGATGACCTGATCGGTATTGGATCGTATGCCGCGCTCAAGGAAAAACACCACCACGACGAGCAAGGGAACCAGGCTCGCCACGGCGAAGAGGACAAAGCGGCTTCGAAGCGACCAGGGCCGAAGGGTCAAGAGGAGCTACCTCAGCGCCCGGAGGCGCGGGGATGGTATGGACATGGCGGTGATGCGACGGGAACGCCATGGTCGAATACCACTGCTGAACACGAGACCGTGTCTGGCGTCCCGGGGAGAAGCCTGAAAGGCCCGATCCGGACACCGGCGGCGTGGTCGGCATTCGATGGATCACCCCACCAAGTCTGCAGGCAGGGCGAACGGTGAACCATATACAAGTGAACCTCAGACGGTATCCGAATGTCCCCATGTACAGGCGTTCAATGCATCGGAACGGGGCTTCCGATATCTGGAACGTCATCCATGGCCAGTCGATTGGGTCCCAGCCGGCCGCTTTCGCGACGCTTTCCGACCGCAGGTTGACGAGGTGTCCGGTTAGTGTACTCGACCCCACAAGGAAACGGGCAACCATTCCGGGAAACGACCCTGTGGCACGCGCGACTTCCACCGCATAAGGTAAGAGGGATGCCTGGCGTGGCGACGATGGATCCGGCACGGCCGCCGGATGGTATGGAAGGACAGGATATGCAACGTGCGGTGGCTGTGGTCGTTGGCGGAGGCGTTGTCGGCGCAAGTGCCGCCTGGCACCTGGCACGAGACGGGGTCGAGACGATCCTGATCGATCGCCAGGATCGCGGCCACGCCACGGCCGCTGGCGCGGGAATCCTCTCCCCGGGGACGAGTCTCCGGCCGGTGCCGGACTACTACCCCTTTGCCGCCGCCGCTGTGCGCTACTATCCCGAGTTGATCCAGTCGCTCGTCGAGGTGGGTGAGACGGGCACGCGGTACGAGGTGGTCGGCAAGTTGATCCTGGCCTTCACGGACGAGGAGGCCGACGCCATTCCGGACCAGCTCACCTTGTTCGAGCGACGCCGGGCCTCGGGGATGCCGGGCCTGGCGGACGTCAGCGTTATCGAGCGACTCCAGGCACAGTCGCTCTTCCCGGGTCTGGGTGATGTCCGGGCAGCGGTCCATGTCCCGGAAGCGGCTCGCGTGGATGGCGATCACCTCCGGAAGGCGCTCGTCGCGGCGGCGAAGCACCACGGCGCAACCGTGCGGTCGGGAGATGTGGCGCTGAACCTCGAAGCCGACGCCATACGCGGCGTCCTGGTCGATGGGGAGCCGATCGCCGCCGATGCCGTGATCGTGGCGGCGGGCGCGTGGACGGACCAGCTGCTCGCGCCCCTGGGCTTTTCCACGGGCGTGGAGCCGCAGCGGGGCCAGATCATGCACCTGACGATGCCGGGCGTCGATACGTCCCGCTGGCCCATCCTCGGCGGATCAGGCGATCAGTACATCCTCACGTTTGGGCCCAACCGGGTCGTGATGGGGGCCACCCGCGAAACGGGCAGTGGCTTTGATGTCCGGATGACGGCCGGCGGAGTGCGGGCCGTTCTCGATCACGCGCTTCGGGTTGCGCCTGGCCTCGCCACCGGAACTGTCCAGGAGGTCCGGATCGGGCTGCGGCCGGTGTCACCCGACGGGTTGCCGTTTCTCGGGCCGCTGCCGGGCTACGACAATGTCTTCCTGGCGACCGGGCATGGTCCAACGGGCCTGCAGCTCGGCCCGTACTCCGGCAAGGTGGCCGCCCGCCTGGTGACGGGTGGGCCGGTCGAGTCCGATCTCGCGCCGTTCGCGGTGGACAGAGGCGCGGCGACAAGCACCATCCCTGCATGAGACGACCCACGACCACGGCCAGATGCGCACCAATCAGGAAAAGGATGCTTCGTGACTCTTGATGGTATTGATCGACCGATTCGGCTTGTCACGTTTGACCTGTATGACACGCTCGTCGAGGCCGATCCACCCCGCTGGGTGCGGTTTGCCCGGGCGGCGGAGCGGGCGGGACTGGCGGCGGATGCCGACCGCTTCCGCGAGGCCGACCGGGTCGCCGAAGATTACTACACGCTCGAGAATGGCCGATTGCCAATTCGTGACCGGTCGGAGCGGGGCGTGGAGCAGTTCCGCCTTAACTACAACACGCGCATGCTGGAGGCGGCCGGGTTGCCGCATGATCCGGAGACATCCCACCGGGTGCGCGAGATCTATGTCGGCGAGATCGATGCGGTGGGATGGAACTATCGGGTCTTCGATGATGTCACGCCTGCCCTGGAGACGCTTGAACGGCATGGGGTCAAGCGTGCGGTGATCTCCAACGCGGACGCGGACGTGACGAGCTTTTGCCTGCACATGGGATTTTCCCGCCACATGGACCTGATCGTCACCTCCGCCCTGGTGGGATGGGAAAAGCCGGACAAGCGCACCTTCTTCGCCGCGCTAGATCCGCTGGAAGTCGCATCGGAGGATGCGCTTCATGTCGGCGACCAGGCACTCTCCGATGTTGCCGGGGCGCGGGCGATCGGCATGGCCGCGGCACTGATCGACCGCTACGATCGGCATGAGGAAGACGAACACGATGCCTTCCGGGTCCGGTCGCTGACCGAGCTTGCCGATGCCGTTGTCGCGCACAACCGGCAGTTCTCGATGGCCGACGACGGGTCCTGAATGTCAGGACTCACCTTCGCCCGGCGCGCTGCTCGGTGCGCTGCCCGACGCGCTGCTGAACTCGACGACCATCTTGATCACGCCCTCGGTCTTGTGCTCGATCGCGGTGAGGTCGTCCTCCGTTGACAGGCGATGCGTGATCAATCGTCCTGCCAGCCCCGGCCAGAGCTTTTCGAACAGGCCAAGGCGCTCGACGGCGCTGGCGAAATCGACGATGTTCGCGTTGACGCTGCCAACGACGACCTTGTTACCGACCACGAGTGACGTATTGATATCGTCCGCCGGCACGGTGAGCGTCTTGTGGTGGGCCGTGATGCTGAGCAACACGAGCACGCCGTTGTTCCCCAGCAGCTGCATGCTGTCGAAGACTACGCTGCTGGACCCGGTGGATTCGATGATGAGGTCGATCCCGCCGAGTCGCTTCGCGAGATCAGCGAGCGGTTCCTCCCTGGTGGAAACGTAGGTTGCACCGGCGGCCACGACGATTGACGCGGCCGGATTCGGCGCGGGAGTGCGGGCGATGGTGTAGACGGTGACGCCCTTGCTGCGCAGGATCAGGGTCGCCAGGATGCCGATCGGTCCAGCACCCATCACCAGGGCCGTTTTGAGATTCCAGTAGTTGAGCCGTTGCTGGATGAGCTCGGCTTGTCGAACGGTCTTTTCGACGACGCTCAGCGGCTCGGTGAGGACGCCGGTCTCTTCCAGTTCGTCCGGAATCCTGATCACGTAGGACGCGTCCTCGACGATCCATTCCGCCATGAACCCGTGCGCTCCGCTGATGCCGCGCTCCGTATAGTCGAGCCACATGCACATGTCTGGCTCGCCCGCCTGGCAGGCAGGACAGCCGTCCGGCCGACGCACGGAGACGGTGACGAGATCGCCTGGTTTGAGCGACGTCACACCCTCGCCGACAGCCTCGACCCGGCCGAGGACCTCATGGCCGATGACCAGTTCAGCCGCTCCCTTGGGTGCGTGCCCGATGTCGCCCTGCATGATCTCGCGATCGGTGCCGCAGACGCCGACCCGGATCACGCGGATTCGAACCTGGTTCCCGTCAGGTTCCGGGATCTCGATCGTTGTCCGGTGAAGCGAGTCGGGCTGGCCGGGGACCGTCGCGATGGCGGAGACCATCATCATGAGACTGAATGCGCCAATTGCTGGATCATGCGATGCCTTGCTTCGAGTCTGAACGCGTCCCGCATCCCGGGACGCGGCGCGATGTCAGCCGCCACCGGCGGCCTCCAGCGTTCCGCAACGTCGGTGATCGATTCCTTGCGCACGATCGAGGCGATCTGGACTGCCGCACCGCGTGCCGCATGCTCCACCCCGAATCGTACCGTAACGGGCAAACCGGTCGCGTCGGCAACGGCCTGCTGCCAGACAGGGTGCATCGCGCCACCGCCGACGAGCGTGATCCCGGGAGCCGTAATCCCAAGTCGAGACAGCGCATCGACGCAATACGCGAGACCGGCGACAACGCCATCGAGCGCAGCTCGCAGCATTGTATCGGGTGTGGCAGTCCGATCGGTCAGCCCTTCCAGTATCCCCGTGGCTTGGGGCAGGTTTGGCGTTCTCTCCCCGCTGAAGTAGGGAAGCATGGTGAGCCCGCCGGCACCCGGCATGATCGCGCCGGCTCTCGAGAGCGCCACATCACGTTCCAAGCCCAGGAGGTTCGCGATTGTGTCGACCACGCGCGTGCAGTTGAGCATGCAAGCCAGGGGAAGGAACCGGCCGGTGGCATCGGCGAACCCGGCGACCTCGCCGCTGGGATCGGCCGTCGGCGTCTCACTCACGGCAAACGCGGTTCCGCTCGTTCCCAGGCTGATGATGATCTCTCCCGGTTTTGCCCCAACCCCGAGCGCAGCCGCCATGTTGTCACCAGTTCCCGGTCCGATGGGGATTCCGGCCGGTAGTCCCAACTCCTCCGCCGCCCGCGTGGAGAGCGACCCGGCCGCCTCTCCGGGTCCTCGCACGATCGGCAGCTCAAGGCGTTCGGCATCGTGGTCGCCAACGGCCAGGGCAAGGATGTCACGTCGATAGCCGCCGTCTCGTGGAGACCACCAGCCGCTCCCGGACGCATCGCCACGGTCCGTTGTCAGCTGACCCGTGAGCCGGTAATTCAGCCAGTCGTGTGGCAGCCCGACGGCCGCCGTGCGCGCCAGGTCTTCCGGAGCGGTTCGCGCGATATGCGCCAGTTTCGTCACCGTGAACGAAGCGACCAGCCGGGAACCGACATCCGCCGCGAAATCCGAGAGCGCATTGAGACGCTCGGCGTCCGGTGCCGACGCAACGTTGTTCCAGAGGGGCGCGGGCCGAACGACCTCGCCGCTGGCATCCAGCAAAACGCACCCGTGTTGTTGGCCCGCGACCGATAATCCGCTGACTTCGAGATCCCCGTTGTCCTGGATTTGCCGGATCGCCAGACGAAGCGCGTTCCACCATTCGTCAGGCGATTGGACATCTCCCCCGCTGTGCGGGGCACGTCCCGTTCCGACTATTTCTCCAGTCTCGACGTCCAGCGCGAGGACTTTTGTCGACTGGGTGCTCGAATCGATCCCGAGAACCACGGCGCGGGTCATACGATTTCCTCTGTCTGAACGTCTGAAGCGTCGAGCGATGTTAGAACGATCACATCTTCGAACGGGGCAGGCTGCTGTCTCTACCGGCGAGGGAGGACGAGGCAGGGAACGCTGTACGGTCCTCCACGCACTCAAGGGCGGTCATACGAATCGACCACGGGCGTTCAGGGCGGGGGGTTGTCACGGTCGATTCCAGATCGCCCCTACGGGTCCGGGGAAGGTGAGAGTTCTTCCGGATTTCGTATCGGCCAGCATGAAATGGCATCCGGCACACAGTCAAGCGGTAACGAGCCCCCGAACGCATCATCGACACGTTCCAGCGATGACGTGAGTCTAATCATCCGGGCAGCCGACTTCCGGCACGGCTGCCCGGATGGTCGATTCCTGCTTCCGCACGGCCAGGAGGCGGGCGAACCTGCACGCTTCGGATGCGAGGGAACCGGCGGCCGAAGTGCTCGGCCCCCTTCAACCCGCTTCCTAGCGTGCGCCCAGCAGAAGCTCCATCACGAGCTGGTCCAGCTCTTCGTATCGCCGGCCGCGTTGTGCCATGTCCCCGGTATCGAATGTTTGCTGCTGGAGTGCGGCCGCACCCTCGCTGGTGAAGCCGGCGCCTGCCTCGGGACCCGCGTACGAGTTGTCCCGTTCCCGCAACTCGGCGATCAGTCCTGTGATCTCGGGGTCATCATGGAACCGCTGGACCTTCTCCTTGAGGATCAGATAGGACCGCATGCATCCTCGGGCGAACGCCCACACACCCTCCTCATCTTCGGTGCGATATGGGTGAGCATCGAAGTGCCGAGGGCCATCGTACCCGCTGTCCTCGAGCAGCTTGATGAGGAAAAAGGCACGTTTCGGATTCTCCGACCCAAATCGGAAATCCTGGTCATATCGACCCGGCTGCTGGTCGTTGAGATCGATGTGGAACAGCTTGCCCGCTTCCAGTGCCTGACCTACCGCGTGGACGAAGTTCAGGCCCGCCATCGTTTCGTGGGCAAACTCGGGGTTGACACCCACCATCTCGGGATGATCGAGCGTGGAGATGAAGTGGAGCGCATGACCTACCGTCGGCAGGTACAGATCGCCCCTCGGCTCGTTTGGCTTCGGCTCAAGAGCGAACCGCATGCCGTAGTTCTGGTCCAGGACGTAGTCCGAGAGATAGTTGATTGCCTCCCGGAACCATTTCACCGCGTCGGCCGGATTTCGGTAGGCGTCGGTCTCGGCGCCTTCGCGTCCTCCCCAGAAGACGTAGGTAGATACCCCCACCTCAGCGGCGAGGTCGATCGACGCCATGGTTTTCTGCAACGCGAACGCCCGCACTTCCTTGTCGGAGGACGTGAACGCCCCGTCCTTGAAAATCGGGTGGGTGAACAGGTTGGTCGTGGCCATGGGCACTACGAGGCCGTTGTCATCGAGCGCCTTCTTGAACTCGCCGACGATGCGATCCCGCTCCTGACGGGTCGCATCGAATGGCACGAGATCGTTGTCGTGGAGGCTGACGCCCCATGCCCCGAGTTCGGCCAGTTTCTGCACGCTGTAGACGGGGTCGAGTGGATCCCGAACAGGATCCCCGAACGGGTCGCGTCCGATATTTCCCACCGTCCAGAGGCCAAAGGTAAACTTGTCGCTCGCCTGTGGGATGTACATGTCCGTCACGTGTCGTATCCTCCTCCGCCATCGCGGCGAATCGTTGCGTTCGTGGAGCTCGATGCCCCTGCCTCGGACATCTTCAGGGCCGGCAGCCCGCCGGGGTTGAGCGGACCTTTGATGACCAGATCATCGATCGCTCGAAAGACAAAGGACGATACATTCCGTTTGAAATCCCGCCAAGCGCGGACCCGGAAGCGCCGGAAGGGACTTCCGGATCGCCAGCTTCGCCGATCGGGGCAACCGTCCGGTCCCCAGAGCCGTATCCAGCCGATTGTTCTGCAGTCACTCACGTATCCGCGACTTTACCACGGTACGAGTGATCGGATGTTCCCGCAAGACGTCGTAGTCCATCCGTATCGTGGCATGAGAGCCGTGAGCAATGGCCCGCGCTTCGCCAAGAGCGTGAACCGCGACGCGTTCCGGGGGTTCGGGAGTCTGGCAGAGGCGGAAATCGGTACGTTCGTCAGCCGCATTGACCGTTCCACCAACGGGTGATAGCGTATACTGCTGAAGGGCGAGGCACAGACTTCGAGTTTGGCGTTGCCTGTGAACGGGCATGTGGTCCCTGAAAACCGGTTATGTATCCACGCTGAAGGTGGTGATGAGCATTTATGCGTGTTGAGATTCGAGATTCCGAGGGCTTCGAGCAGTTGCTGCGCCGATTCAACAAGGGGATCGAGCGCTCCGGGATCATCCGGGAGCACCGGCGAGGTCTGCGGTTCATCAGCGTTCAGGAAGAGAACCGTGCCAAGCGCCGCAAGGCCGAGCGCCGGCGCCGGCGAAACCAGGCGAAATAATCCGCAAGCTGAAAGATTGAAGAGCGCCCTGGCATCAATTGCCGGGGCGTTTATCTTGTTCGCGCTGGCACCCTGATAGAGCCTTACGGGGAGCGCCGTGCCGTATCCGCGCTTCGGGCAGCCTCCAGGGTGTTGGGCAACCGTTCAGCAGGGGCTACTACGACCGACCGATGCGTTTACCGCCGCACGCTGGTGGGCCTTGACCGTGACCGTGACCGGCACCACGCCGGTCCGGCGTGACGATGATGCGAAACCCGTGGTGGAGGTGCTGAGATGAACGTCCTGATCTCGGCGGACATGGAGGGCACATGCGGCGTCGTTTCCTGGGTGCAGGTGATGCCACCCGAGAGCTTTGGCGACGAGGTGACCAACCAGACGGAGTACGAGCGGGCCCGCCTGCGGATGACCCGTGAGGTCAATGCGGCGATCGAGGGGGCGCTGGCGGGTGGTGCCGACGAGATCATCGTCAACGACAGCCACGACGGCATGCGCAACCTGATCCCCGAAGAGCTGCATCCCCGCTGCAGGTTTATCTCCGGCAATGACAAGCTCCTTGGCATGATGCAAGGGGTGGATCTGGATGGTATCGGTGCCGTGTTCTTCACCGGATATCATGCCAGGGCGGGCACACCTGCCGCCCCCCTTGCCCATACCTGGACCGGTTGGCTGAATGACGTGCGCTTCAATGGACGGTCAACTGGCGAGTTCGGTATCAACGCCGCGATCGCTGGTCACTTCGGGGTGCCGGTGGCTCTCGTGACCGGTGATGACAAGGCGGTGGCGCAAACGCGGGACCTGCTGGGCGACCGGGTCGAAGGGGTCGTCGTCAAGGAGGGCCTGTCGACGTTTGCCGCGCTCCATCTACATCCCGCTGTCGCTGTCGAGCGCATCCGCGAGGGCGCCGAGCGGGCGATTCGAGACGTCAGGTCCGGGACGAGCACCACCCGGCCTTTCACCCTGGATCCTGGAACAACGGTGGAGCTGGATTTCGACCATCAGGCTCTGGCAGACCAGGCGGCGCTCGCACCGGGCATCGAGCGGGTCGGGGATCGGACGATCGCCTTCCATCCGAACGATGGCCTGGAGCTGAACCGCACCTTCCGGGCGGTCATGAAGCTCGCCGGTATCCGGATGTCGCCGTAACCGCCCGGTGTCTCAGGAGGGCTGGCGGATTGGCCGCCACCGATCCCGAAGCGGGACATCCTCGTGGTCCCTGGCGTGGCTCTGCACCCGGGAGAAAAAGGGATCGGCTTCGTGCGTTGTCCGCGGATATCGCCAGCGCATGAGATCGAGCAGCAGCGTGACCATCGGGGCGACCAGCATCAAGCCGATCAGGACGCTCCAGGAAACGAACGCGATGCAGAGCACGGTCCGCAGAAGCCAGAAGGCAGCCACGCCCGCGTAGGCTCCCCAGTGTTCGCTGGTGCTGACGCCGTCGATCACCATCACATCCGCCCGTTGCTGAAGAATGAAGAGCGGTCCCCACATGGCGATGCCGACGATCAACAGCGCCCCCTGAAGCAAGTAGCCGCCGATATGCCGGGCGAACAATGCCGCGCCCGTGAGGAGGACCAGCGCGAGCACGACGAGGGAAACGGTCCGGACCTCCGACGCGACGGGATCGAAGACGACTCGCTGCGACTCCCAGCGGCGTGATAGCCGGTAAGGCTCCAGGAGGAGCTGGAACCAATTATCCATCATGCCAACCCAGACCAATGATGCTCCCATGCACGTCGCCGCGGCCCGGGCCAGCGCTCGCCAGGATCGGTCAGTGTCCGAGATGACGTCGCGCAGGAACGGACGATTCGCCCTCGCAACCAAGGCAACGAAGAGCATCAGCGTGACACCGAATGCCTGTGGGGAGATCAGGGCGACTTCGATCCGGTTGGCGATCTCGATCATGGTGTCCGCCTTCTTTCATGGGTGACCTGTGCCTTGAGCCGAGTTCCTTGCCATTCCTGAGCAGGAACGCGCTGACATCTTGCGCTGGTTATGCGCTTGAGCCGGTGGTGAGGGCGGCGATCTCAGTTTCGATGTCGCGGAGCCGCCGCCGGGCGAGTGGCAGGCGCTCGATCATCCGGTGGCGCTCCTCGTATTCCGCCGCCCGTTCATCCAGCAGCCGGACTTCCTCGCGTTTCAGTTCCTTTGTCGCGGCAGCCCTCTGGGCACACGCCTGGCACGTGCCCCGCCAGTCCATCCATCCGCCGCATTTCGGGCAGGGTTTGGCGAGGTCGGCAAGAGTGATCCGCTCGGGAAGGGCTTCCCCGGCCTGTGCCCGGTCACGGAGATCGGTGGCGAGCACGAAGGCACTGGTGTTCAGGTGCGCCTGCAGGGCGGCTCGGAGGTCCGGGGGCGTGTCCTTCGGAACGAGCTTTGCAACATCCCCGGATCGATGGACCAGGTCCAACCGGGCGATCTGGTGACCGCGCTCCGCCCAGTCGAGATCCTCCGAGTATTCAAACCGCCCGTCGCCGATCCGGAAGATCACCGTCGCGCCGTCTCCGGCTTCGACCCGTTCAATCGAGATGGGCGTGGCAGGAACGGGGTGGAAGGGCGGTTTCGGGGCGTCAGCGAGATGCTTGAGATCCTCGCTGACCGTGGCCAGCGCGTCGGTCAGCAACTGGATTCGTTGCTGCCAGGGATTGTCTTCCGATTCCGCCTGTTCGCCCTGCTGGACATCGTAAAGGAACGCGAGGCGGCGGCGGTGGAGGGTGTCCAGGCGGCGCGCCCGGTCATCTGCCGGGGATCGATCCGACCCGTGGGGGCGTTTTCGCTCGGCAAAGGCACTCGCAAGGTGAGGCGGGAGTCCCGGGGAGGGCGTGGCGTCAGGGGCCGGAGCCGGGGGAGAAGTCTCCCGACGCTCGTTGTCGTTCCCTCGGTCCGTCCGTTTCCAGAATTGCTTCCAGGGCATGTCGCATCCTTGTCCTGGAGCCATTCTCCCATACATGGGTCCCGGCCGCGACGTATGGTTCGGGTTGACCCAGCGGCACCGCACCCCGAACAATATGGTGCATCGACGACCGCGCCAGACCGCAATCCACGATTCAGGGATTATCATGAGCGACGAAGCCTCCTCCCCCGGCAATACCGACCGGGTCGCGTGGTCGCCGGATGAGCGCTCGCTGGCGCGAAGCCGGCTTATGCGCTTGATCTCGGAGACCGGCTCCGGGTCATACACCGGGCTGCTGGAACGGATCGCGCAGGATCCTGAGTGGTACTGGCTACGGATCCTGGAGGATCTCGACCTTGTCTGGCATCGCCCCTTCGATCGGGTCTGGGATCTCGCACGAGGCAAGGCGTGGCCGGAATGGTTTCCAGGCGCCGGTTTCAACTACGTCAGCAGCGCCCTTGACCGGCACACGGCGGGTGCCGGGGCGGGTCGGACCGCGGTCATCTGGGAGGGCGATGCCGAAGAGGTCCGGGCGCTGACGTTCGCCGAGCTTGACTCCATGACGAACGCGGTCGCCCGGGCACTTCTGGAGCTTGGCATCCAGCGCGGCGACCGCATCGGGATCTACCTGCCGATGTTGCCGGAGACGGTTGCCGTCACGCTTGCCTGCAGCAAGGTCGGCGCGGTCTTCGTGCCGCTGTTCTCCGGTTTCGGTGAAGAGGCGATCGTCAGCCGGTTGCAGGATTGCGATGCCCGCGTGCTGATCACCGCCGATGGGTTCTGGCGCCGGGGCAGGGAAGTGGCACTCAAGGATGTCGCCGATCGCGCGATGGCCAGGCTTCCCGGGATCGAGCACTGCCTGGTCATCCCGCACACTGGGCGATCCTGCGCCTGGGATGACGCGCGCGATCGCCGGTGGCAGGATCTCGTCCACGATGGCGGAGCACCGGTCGAGAC
>DASYVY010000340.1:0-3612 GCA_035936535.1 Thermomicrobiales bacterium
CATGTACCTCCTCGTGCTTGAAGACATGGGGATCACCGCCGAGGATCGTCTCAATCTCGGGGGAACGCAGATCGCCCAACAGGCACTGGTTGCGGGTGACATCCATCTGTATCCGGAGTACACGGGAACCGCCCTGACCGAAGTGCTTGGCCTGTCAGTCGAGCAAGTCGTCGGTGGATCCGCAACCCCGGCGGCGTCGCCGGTCGCATCGCCGATGGCATCGCCGTCGGCCTCCCCCGCCGCCAGTGGGACCGATGCAGCGCAGGCCGTCTATGATGCAGTGGCCGCCGCGTACCAGGAGCAGTTCGGCCTAACCTGGCTTGCTCGATCGCCCGCAAACAATACACAGGCGCTAGCGGTTACGCGGGAGTTCTCCGAAGAGAATGGCATTACGACGATCTCGCAGCTTGCGGAAGGGGCTGGGGATTACATCATCTCGGCTCCCGCGGATTTCCAGGAGCGGGAGGACGGCCTGCTCGGCCTTCAGCGCGTCTATGGTCAGGGATTCAACGAGATCGAGGTCCTGCCGGTCGCGCCAGGCGTAAAGTACCAGGCGATCCAAGACGGATCGGCCCAAGTCGTGCTCGCGTTCGGCACTGATGGCCAGATTACCGGGTATGATCTCGTCGTGCTGGAGGACGACCTTGGCCTCTGGCCACCGTACAATGTCGCACCTGTCGTGCGGCAGGAAGTGCTCGATGCCAACCCGGAGGTGGCCGAGCGCTTCAATGCCGTGACCACGTCGCTCACGGACGAGGTTCTCAGCGATCTCAACTGGCGCGTCGACGGCGATGAGAAGCAGGATCCGCGTGACGTTGCGGAGGAATACCTGACCGAGAACGGATTCATCGGCGGATAGTCCGCACACGACCCCCGCGTTATGGGCCGGAACGCGGTATGCTGAGGCGAGCACTTGACCTATGGAGACGGGATACGATCACCAATCGTATCCCGTCTGTATGTTCCCTCCTCCTCGCACCCGGAGGTGCGCCATCAACGGCAATGGACATGTCGCCGATCCTCGGTCCGACGCGTCGCATCGCGGTAGCGCGATCCGTCTGAATGATGTCGTCAAGACCTACGGCAGCGCCGGCCGGCCGGCGGTCGATGGCGTCAGCCTCGACATCGCGCCGGGCGAATTTATCGTCCTGCTTGGACCGTCCGGCTGCGGCAAGACGACCCTGCTCAAGATGATCAATCGTTTGTTCGAGCCGACCGCTGGCACGATCCGGATCGATGACATGGAGGTACGCGACCTCCCTGCCCCAGCCCTGCGCCGCAAGATCGGCTACGTTATCCAGCAGAGTGGTCTTTTCCCCCACATGAAGATCAGGGACAACGTGGCGGTGGTACCCCGCCTCCTGAAGTGGGACAAGAAGCGCACTCGCGATCGCGTCAATGAACTGCTCGAACTCGTCGGCCTGCCTCCGGACGCCTACGGCGGCCGATACCCCAACCAGCTCTCCGGCGGGGAGCAGCAGCGCGTTGGCCTCGCCCGGGCGCTGGCAGCCGAACCTTCCACCATGCTGATGGACGAGCCGTTCGGCGCGCTGGACGCGATCACCCGGACGCGGCTCCAGGATGAGCTCCATCGTATTCACCGCCAGTTTCAGCAAACGATCCTGTTCGTTACTCACGATGTGGAGGAAGCCGTGCGGCTGGCGGACAGGATCGTCGTCATGCGCGACGGCAAGATCGTGCAGGTGGCCGCTCCCCTTGAGATCGTCAGCAGACCAGCCGATGACTTCGTGGCCGATCTGGTGGGTGCCCGCGATGTCCTGCGCCGGATGAGCCTGATGCCGGTTTCGGCCGCGACCGAGCCGATCCCCGATGGCGTGGAGGACAGCGAGCCGACGATCTCCGGCCGAGCCGTCCTGCGGGATGCCCTGGGTCACCTCGTCGACAGCGAGGCTGCCCGGCTCGTCGTGCTCGATCCCGACGGAGCGCCGCACGGCGTCCTCACGCTCGCTTCGGTTCAGCGAGCGACATCCATGGCGACCAGTGAGCCAACCTCCCAGGTCACGGAGGTGCATCGATCATGAAGCCGCATTCCCCGTTTGTCGCGCCGCAACCGGCCTCTCACCCGCGTCCCCGGTAGCCGGACATGGACCTGCAATACCTGCAGCGGAACTGGTCCGTTGTGCTGGATCGTACCGTGGAGCACATGCAACTGTCCCTGCTCGCGCTTGCGATCTCGCTGCCGATCGCGATCCTCCTCGGAATCCTCGCGGTTCGCTTCGAGAGACTCCGGTTCCCGATCCTGACCGCTATCGGTGTGCTCTATACGATCCCGAGTCTTGTGGTCCTCGTGTTCCTTATCCCAAGCCAGGGCATCGGCAACCGTCCGATCCTGATCATGCTGGTGATCTACGCGCAGCTGTTCCTGGTCCGGAACATCGTGACCGGTTTGCGAAACGTCGACCCAGCGACGCTCGAGGCGGCGCGCGGTGTGGGCATGACCGCCCCTCAGGTGTTTGGCAGGGTCTGGCTCCCTCTGGCCCTGCCGGTGATCATCGCCGGAATCAGGATCGCGCTCGTGACCATCATCGGGTTGGCCGTGTTCGGGGGTTTGATCAGTGCCGGAGGGCTGGGCCGGATCCTGTTCGAAGGGATCGGACGCAATTACCCGTCGATGGTACTCGCCGGGATCATCGCCATCACGGCGCTGTCGCTGGTGGTCGATCTCTCGCTCCGGGCGCTGGAGCGCCTCACGCCGGTTTCACGGGCCTTGCGCTCCGGCCGTTGACGCCCTGCCAGGACCTGTGCGAGATCCAGTACCGCGGCGTCAAGCCAGATCGCCCTATTGCCCTCAGCGACGGTGCGACCCTGATGAAGAGGGACTTGTGCAGGATTCCCACACGGTGCCGCGAATCGTGCCAGCGCATTGCAGGAGTTTCTGCCTGGGCATCGCGCGGGTAGTGCATACGAAAGGAGGGGCGGAGGTCGATCGCCCTCCGCCCCTCCTTGTGTACTTTCGCCGCAACGACTAACGCCGGCTCAGGATGGCGTTCTTGATGACCACGAGGATCACCGCCGCAATCGTCGCCACGATGATGCTCGGAATGATGCCGGCCCCGTCGCCGACGGAAACATCGGTAATAAATCCACCGATGAACGCCCCAATCAGTCCGAGGACGAGATCGCCGAAGATGCCCCGGTCGGTTTTGGTGATAACCCCGGCGAGCCAGCCGGCGACCAGGCCGACAATGATCCAGCCGATGATCTCCATGTGTGCTTCCCCCCACGCACGTTCGGGCCGTGCTCTACATCGATGCCGGACCGGCGGCGCCCAGTCACCCTCTTCTCTCGCCTCCACTCGGCGATGATGTCCGGTGTTCCACCATACCGAGGCGCAATCCACATGCCACTTCCCGGCGGTCTGGATGTCAAGCCGGCTAACTCTGGCGAGTTGTGATCCATCATTCCGACTCTGGAGGCTCCTGCATCAGGCGTCGGATCCGGCGCTGGCGCAGGCTCCGGACCGCGTCGGCCTGGCCCGACGGAGCGGGAACGTCCGGGTCGGGCTGGGCCACAGGAGTTTTCCGTTCCTCCTCCGGCTCCCTGGCGGACGATTGCTCCGCCACGAGGTCATCCCGGGTGCCGGAATGCCCG
>DASYVY010000341.1:0-5284 GCA_035936535.1 Thermomicrobiales bacterium
CCGAAGGGTCGTCCGGCCGGTACGCGTGACCGGTCGTGACCGATCGAGCATGGTGCGGGCGCTGCGCCAGGGACCCGGGATTGTGGTGGTCGAACCGACTCGGCCGGGAGGGGAACATCGTAAGCCATCGTCCCGGCGAAGACTGCGCGTTGACGTTCTGGTTCCCGTGCTGCTCTTCCTGTTCGCTGCCGCCCAGACCCTTGGTGCGGTGGACGACACCTCCTTTCATCCGGATGAGTCACGATGGCTGAACCGCGCGCACTTCGTGCGGGACCTCGCCGACCCGTTCGGGCCGACCTGGGAGGACTACTACACCACCAGGGGTCAGCCCCCAATGGGCAGCTACCTGATGGGCATTGGACTCCTGCTGCAAGGTCAGGACCTCGACACCAACAAGATCTGGGACTTCGCGTATGACTCCGACTGGAACGCATTCAACGGGGCCATGCCAACCGATGAGGACCTGGCGGCGGGACGAAGGACCAACGCCGTCGTCGGCGCGCTCGTCGTCGTCGTTGTGTATTTCGTCGCCAGTCGCCTCTCGAACCGTGTTGGCGGTCTCATCGCCGGAATCTTCCTGAGCCTGCACCCGTTGCACATCCACCTTGGCAGCCAGGCGCTCTCGGATCAGCTCCTGGCACTGCTCCTTGCCCTGGCGTTTTTGTGCGCCTTCCGGTTTGGACGCAACCCCACCTGGGGCGCCGCGGTCCTGCTAGGAGTGCTGCTGGGGCTCGGTGGTGCCACCAAGCTGTCCCCGCTGTTGCTCAGTGTCCCGATCGCGGGATATGGGGCCATCCTGCTTGGGCACGAGTTCTGGCGCCATCGAAGGTCGTTCCCGCGCTCCCCAGCCGCAAAGTCCGCCATCATGCTGCTCCTTCAGCCCCTGATCGCCTTTGCTGCCTTCGTGCTCGCGAGCCCCTATCTTTGGCAGGATCCGATTCGCCGCACATATTACCTGTTCGAGTTCCGACGAGTGGAAATGGTCGGTCAGTCCAACACATGGCCCAGCGTTGCCGTAGCGAACCCGGCGGCCGCGCTGAGCCGGATCGGCGAACGGCTCAATGAGGACTACTCGACAACGGAGCATGTCCAACGCTGGTTTGGTGAGCTGATGGGCATCGACACTGGGATCGTAGGGTTCGACCTGCTGTTGGCCGCGATCGGTGGTTTGCTTCTGGTCCCGATCGTCTTCAAGCGAGGACTCCGAAGCCCCCACGCGATCACCGCCGGACTCATGCTCAGCGAGCTGGCCGCAGTCGTGCTCGGCATGGGATCGGATTTCTACCGGTACTACCTGCCGGTCGTCCTCATCATGGTGATACTCATCGGCGTGTTCGCCGGAGAACTGTGGAAGGCGATCCGATCGTTCCCGCGACCCGGACGGCAGCGCACCCGGACTCGGCCCGGCCTCGCACCAGCGACCGCCCTGGCCCTGGATCAGGATCAGCAGGGGTATCCCGAGTCGCGAGGCCAACTCGCCTCGTGATACCGGGATGCGTAGAGCTTTTGGCCCGGCCTTCACGTCATCACCGGCAATGCGCAAGGCAGCATGCCCGGGCAACGGGGTAGAATGAACGGCGGAATATCTCATGACAGATCTGAACGATCCGTGTCAGCCGTTCGTGGTCAAGGTAGCCTCCGCATGCTCAACCCGGCGAGCGCACAGCGACTTCTCATTCTGCTCGTGGCCAGCACGATCGCGGTGACGGTCATGTTCCCAACGGTCCACCAGGCATCCGCCCAGGACGAGAGCCCGCCCATTCCGTATCGGGCCCCTGACGATCCCTGGCTCGTCAGGGACGATGCGAGACTTTTCAGCGAAGACGAGATGAAACGGTTCCAGTTCGATTTGCGCCGGCTGCAGGGGCTTGGCGTCGATGTGGCTGTCTACACCCGTCGCGCGGATGCTTCCCGCGAGGATTCGGAGCAGTTCGCCGATGCACTGCGAGAGTCATGGGCTGTCGAGTCTGCACCCGGCGCTAATGATGGGATGGTGCTGCTCCTGACCGTGAGCGGGTCGCGCCCCCGCGCGAGCACGTTCGTCATGTCATCCGGTGACAACTTCTTTCCGTTAGGACAGGTGGACCAAGCCGACTTCGATCGGATCTACGAGGAAGAAGTCGCGCCTCACTTTCGCGAGAACCGGTTTGACGTCGCGCTTGCATATGCGCTGCGCCGCATGCTCTACGCGGCGGACTACACCCCACCTGACCCGCCTCCTGTGAGTGGGATACATGCCCTTGCCCACGATGCCGCAAGGATAGGAGGGGCAGTGCTGGTTCAGGCCGCGCTGCTCGGGCTGGCGATCGTGCCGGCATTGATGGAGCGCCGGTTGACGATTCACCCATCACGGAAAACCGTTCGAATTTATGCGATGGTCTTCGGAGGGGCGTCCATTCTGCTGGCGCTTGTCTCGGTCGTTGGCAGAAGCGGCTTGGGGATACTGCTGGCGATCCTCGTGCTGGCACTCGTGACAAGTGTCACCGCGCTTTTCCTGACCCCTGCCGGGACCTCAGCGTCCGGTGCTCGCCGAGTCGCCGTCGTACCGTCGGAGAGACGCCAGGTCGGTCGATCATTGGCCCGAATTTCCCACCGGAAAGATCGTCATGTCCCTCAGACTTAACCCGACGGGGCGCAACCGCCCGCGCCTCCGTCCACAACATCGGGTTGTAACCCTGACAGGAAGGCGGGCCTCGACTGGCGATCGTGGGGCGGCCCGATGGGCACTCGACGTCGTCTTTGCGCTTGCATTGTTTGCCGCGTCGCTCACGATCAATCTGGGCGTAGTCGAGACACAGGGATTCCACCCGGACGAGACCCGATGGCTGAACCGGTCCTACTACATCGAGGAGGTTCTCGATCCCTTCGGCCCGACCTGGCAGGACTATTACCTGACTCGTGGCCAACCACCAATGGGCAGCTACCTGATGGGCATTGGCCAGCTGGCCCAGGGCAAGTCTCTCCGCCCGAACCTGGTCTGGGATTTCTATTTCGATTCCAACGATCCGGTGTTCCCGAGCAGTGATCCCTCTCAACGATGGAACCAGATTTCGGGCGCGATGCCGTCCTGGGATAATCTCATGGCCGGGCGGCGGACAAACGCATTCACCGGGGCGCTCGTGGTGATGGTTGTCTACGTCCTGGGCCGGCTCCTGACCAACCGCGTTGGCGGCATCGTCGGGGCACTGGCATTGGCGATCCATCCCCTGCATCAGCTGATCGCGAGCCAGGCTCTCTCGGACCAACTGCTCAACCTGTTGTTGGCGTTGTCATGCATCGTTGGCTACCTGGTGATGAAACGGCCGACCTGGGGTCGTGCCCTGCTCTTCGGTGCGCTGCTTGGCCTGGGCGGTGCCACGAAGCTCACGCCGATGCTGCTCAGCCTGCCTGTGGCAATCATGGGCGCCTTCTTTGTGATCCGCAGCCGGTTCTGGAACGCGCCCTTGGCATCGCGACAGAAGGACCGCACGCTTGGCACAAGGCTGGTCGTCCAGCCGCTGATCGCGTTCGCCACGTTCGTGATCGTCTACCCCTATCTGTGGGTCGACCCGATCGGGCGAACCTATAACCTGTTCAAGTTCCGTGTCGATGAGATGGCAAGCCAGGCCGCGCTGTTCGAGAACGCCGGCGTAGGGTCCATCCAGGTCGCGCTGGGCCGCACCGGGAATCGCCTTGCGGACATGCACCAGGCCGGTACCAGGGTCCTTGGCCAGCTCAACGACGTGTTTGGCACGTCCTTGTCCATTTCCGGGATCGACATGATGCTGGGCTTCGCGGGACTGTTGCTCTTCGTCATGTTCGTCGTTCGGAACGGGTTGCGATCGCCGCACACGATGGTGGCCGCGCTGATCCTCTCCGAAACGGCCATCATCATCTACGGCCTGCGCTCCGACCTCTACCGGTACTTCCTGCCCCTCGTGTTCGTCCAGGCGGTCTGCATTTCGGTCCTTGCGGGCGTCGCCTGGTCGACGCTCTTCGCACCACAGCTACGCAGGCTCGCAGGGCGGTCCGGGCTGGACCGGTTCCTGTTGCCTCGGGACGCCGGCCGCATCACCGCCGGCATCCCCAGCGTATCTCCAGGGACGGCTCCACCGCCCCGTCCAGCGCGGACGCGCATTCCTCGACCGGCCCTGGGTTCGTCACACGCCGACTGACGCTTCATTCCCCTGGGCGGCATCAGCGACACAGGGGCAGCAACACGAACCGCCCGGGTTCGCCAGTATGCGAGCCCGGGCGGTTCGTGATGTTGGCGAGACAGGTCCCTAATCTTGCTGGTAGAACGCGTTCACGGAGCGGTAATCGAACCGCTCACCGTTCGCGAACGTGATATTCGCCTCGGTGAATGGCATCCGCCCTTCGTCCTCGGGATCATAGATGCGGTTCGGAAAGTTGAGCAGGGTGGCGGTCCCGGCGCTGGTAACGACGAACCCGTGCAGGGTACGCGGCGGAATCGTCACCATCAGCGGTGCCGGCCCATCATCCACCGCCGCAAGCTCCACAAGCATCAGGGCTCCGCGGGAGGGTGATTCCTCACGCGGATCAGCGATCGCGACGACGATCCGACCAGCGACGCAGTAGAACCGGTCCGTCTGGTGCTGATGCACGTGCCACTTGTCGATATCGCGGGCAACTCCCGCCTGGGTCGTCGAGGTATATACCTGGGCGAATGGCATGTCCTCGCCGAAGACGTCGGTCCAGTCCGCCCGGAGGAGTTCGGTCAGCGTGCCGCGCGGGTCACGGTGCGTTGTCAGGCCACGGACCGTGACATCATGGATGGAAGATGCGCCACCGCCCGTGGTGACGAGAACATCGGCGATCGCCTGCTTCGTCTCCGGCGAGAGCCGTGATTCCGTGTGTGAGCGTTCTGTCATGTGTTCGTCCGCACTCCCTGCCTGGTCGTTACGACGGATGACCGGCCGCTGCTAGTCGCCAGCCATATTGCTGCTGATAGTAACGCTCGAACTCGGCCGAGCCGTCACGTATTGCCTTCCACCACTGGGGATTCTCGACATACCAGTCGATCGTGGCATGGAGCGACTGGGTGTAGAACGAGCGCGACGGCTCCCAACCCAGCTCTTCCTGGATCTTCGACGTATCGACGGCGTAGCGGCGGTCGTGCCCCGGCCGGTCCGGCACATACGTGATGAGCGACTCGTCCTTGCCGAGGTACCGGACAAGCTCGCGGACCACGTCGATGTTTGGGGTCTCGTTGCCGGCGCCGATGTTGTAGATCTCGCCGCTGCGCCCATGGCGCAGCACCTTGTCGATCCCGGCCGCGTGGTCC
>DASYVY010000342.1:0-7765 GCA_035936535.1 Thermomicrobiales bacterium
AATCAGGGTTGCCCATTCCATGCCCATGATGACGGCCACACGGTTGCGCTGGGCGGCGGCGCACACCCGTTCCAGCGCTGCCTGCTGGAGCCTCTGGTCATGGGGCGGGACGAGGAAGTCCATCCCGCGCAATCCGGGAAGGTAGGTCTCGGGGAAACAGACGATCGCTACTTCCCGCTTGCCCGCCTCGTCCAGAAAACGGTCGACTGTTTGCAGCCGCTCCTCCATGGAGGGTGCGTTCCGGGCGGCCGCCAGGCCGATGCGAAGGAGGCTGCTTGCTGCTGTCTGTCCCGCGTCCATGGCTTGCCTCGTGTCGAGAAATGCCGCTCATACCGGGTTGCATTGCCCCGTCCGCATTCTCGCACGCGATCACCGCCGAGCGTATCTCCGGGGACGTTTCCGCGGCTGGGTACGACCGGACGGGATCAGGCGCGTCAGCGTCCGGTGTGTTGTCGAGCGCTCACGGCAAAAGCAACTTCTGGCTGGGCGTCAGTCCGTGCTGCCGCTCAGACCGGCGCGGACCTCCCTGGCGGCCGCGACCATGTTCTGGAGGGCGGCCGTCGTTTCCTCCGGCCCGCGCGTCTTCAGCCCGCAGTCCGGGTTTACCCACACCCGATCGACGCCCAACAGCGTGATCGTGGCGCGGAGGTTGTCGGCGATCTCCTCTGTGGGCGGGACGCGGGGGCTGTGAATGTCGTAGACACCCGGCCCAATCCCCTTGTCGTAGCCCTGCTCCCTGAACGACTGCAGCAGTTCGAGTCCGGAGCGGGCATTCTCGATCGAGATCACATCGGCATCGAGGTCGCTGATCGCCCCGAAGATGTCGCCGAATTCGGAGTAGCACATGTGGGTGTGCACCTGCGTCTCCGGCCGGGCGCCGGCGGCGGTGATCCGGAAGCTCTCGACGGCCCATTCGAGATATGCCGGCCAGTCCTCGCGGCGAAGCGGCAGCCCCTCGCGGAGCGCGGCCTCGTCGATCTGGATCATCGCGATCCCGGCAGCGTCGAGATCGGCCACCTCGTCGCGGATCGCGAGCGCGATCTGCCTGCAGGTTTCCGAGCGCGGCTGGTCATCGCGGACGAACGACCAGTTGAGGATCGTCACCGGTCCCGTCAGCATCCCCTTGACCGGTTTTGCGCTGAGGGATTGCGCGTACGTGGCCCAGCGCACGGTCATCGGACGAGGGCGGGAGACGTCTCCGTAGATGATCGGCGGCCGGACACAGCGCGAGCCATAGCTCTGGACCCATCCGTTGCGGGTAAAGGCAAAGCCTTCGAGCTGCTCCCCGAAGTACTGCACCATGTCGTTCCGCTCCGGCTCACCGTGTACCAGCACGTCGATACCGAGCTGTTCCTGATGGTCGATCACGGCCTTGATCGCGCCTTCGATAAACGTCTCGTACGCGGCGGCGGTGATCGTGCCGCGCTCGAACTTGCGCCGCATCGCGCGAAGATCGCTGGTCTGCGGGAAGGATCCGATCGTGGTGGTCGGCAGCTTCGGCAGGCCGAGGCGCTCCTGCTGCATCCGGGCGCGCTCGGCGTACGGCGCTCCCCGGTCCGTGGCATCGGCCGGTAACGAGGCTAGGCTATCCCGGACGGCCGGGTTGTGGCGGCGCGGGGACGATGCGGCGCTCTCCCGCAGCCGCGTGCTGGCGGCAAGCTCATCGGCGATTGCATCCTCGCCCAGTGTGAGCCCCTTGGCGAGCGTTGCCACCTCGTGCAGTTTCTGCTCGGCAAACGCGAGCCAGCCGACCACCTCCGGGTCAAGATCGGATTCTTCTCCTACATCGTAGGGCGTGTGGAGCAGGGACGATGAGGTCGACACATGGATGCGGTCGGGGTCGACGGTCGCTGTCAGGGATTTCAGGGTGTCGAAGGCGCGGGAGAGATCGGCCGCCCAGACGTTCCGGCCATCGATCATACCGGCGACGAGCACCTTGTCGCCCGGAAAACCCCGCTCCTTGATGAAGTCGAGATTCTCCGGGCCGCGCAGGAAGTCGAATCCGATGCCATCGACGGGAAGGTTGACGAGCGTGTCGCACGCCTCGCCGACATGGTCGAAGTAGGTCTGGATGATGATCTTCGCGCTGCCCCGGGCGGCGGCGATCACATCGTATGCCTTCTGGAGCGCTTCCAGCTCGCCACCCGCAAGGTCCTGGACGAGGATCGGCTCGTCGACCTGGATCCACTCGGCGCCGGCTTGAGCGAGCCTGGCAATGGCTTCGGCATAGACCGGCAGGAGCGCGTCCAGGAGCGAGAGCCGGTCGAAGTCCTCGACCTGCGACTTGCCGAGCAGGAGGAACGTCACCGGGCCAAGGAGCACCGGCTTGGCGTTCACACCCAGCGCCCTGGCTTCGGTGTACTCATCGAACGGCTTGGTGCTGGAAAGGGCGAAGGCCATGTCCCGACGCAGCTCGGGGACGATGTAGTGGTAATTCGTGTCGAACCACTTCGTCATTTCCATGGCCCGGGCATCACGCTCGCCGGTGCGGCCGCGTGCCATCGCGAAGTACGTATCGAGGTCGACGTTGCCGCCGGTCCATCCGTAGCGTTCGGGAACGGCGCCGACGAGCGCGACCGTGTCGAGCACCTGGTCGTAGAAGGAGAAGTCGTTGACGGGGGAGAGGTCGATCCCGGTCCCTGCCTGGGCTTCCCAGCCGGATCGCCGCACCTCGGCGCCGACCGCGATCAGCTCATCCTCACCGGCCTTGCCGGACCAGTAGGCTTCGAGCGCCTTCTTCAGCTCGCGGTGTTTCCCGATGCGTGGGTATCCCGGTATGGTGGCGACTGCCATGAGTTTCTCCGGAAGGTAACGGCAGGGATTCCGGCATTCCGGCTCTGGGCCAGATCGTCGAATATCCGGTGCCGCAGCGGCTGACATCCGCCCCAGTATACCTAGTCAATAGTTGAGCAGAGGATTCGCAGGCTTGTGGCATGGCGGTGGCTTCCTGCCACCGTCGGTTGCGAACGATCGGGAACTCCCGGTGACACGACGGCGAGAGCAACGCCCCCAAGCAGCGCGGGAGAAACCGAAAGAGCGGGACTCGACGTGTACACATGGTGAGGGCGGGATGGGCGATTCATATCGAAGGGGGTGCGAACAGGAGGTGGAGAAGACTGGATGCTTCAGTCCCGGTGACGTGTCCATCCCGGTCACGCCGATACCGAGGGAAGACCGCATTCCCGCGGTTTCGCGACAGTCAACTCACTGGAAGTAGGACTCGAACGACCGATCCTCGATGACCTTGCCCTGAGCGTCCTGCACGACACGGTTGAAACCGAACGCCTTGTCCCCAATCGGTGACGCGTCACTGTCCACGTCCACGGATCGTCCGTCATAGGAACCATAGATATTGACGTAGACATGGGGGTCTGAAATGGACGCCTCTATCAGCAGCCAGTGTTCGGTGTCGTTCTCGAACTTCAAGTCCGGCCATTCGTCCGGATTGGGACCCATCTGCAGGATGGAGGCGTCGAACCCCGGTCCCCAGCCGTCACGCTCGTAGTAGGGGAGCCGACGGGTGTGGGCGTACCACTCGACGATGGGCAGGCCGGCAAACAGCGCCGCGCGGAAGACGGTCGTCGAGACTTGGCAGATACCCCCTCCCACATCGTCACCGATCATCTCGGCTGTCGCCACCAACGCGTCCTGGTACCCCTTGTCATAGGTAATCGCGCCAACGACCTGGTTGAACGAGAACGTGCCACCTGGCGGGACCAACGTGCCGTTGATCGTCCGCATCCCGACACGAATGTTCTCCTCCCGTTCCCAGGAACCGCCCTCGAAGTTGGAATCACCTTGGCCGAGAAGCGTCTCGATGCCATATGCGTCGAGGTTCTGGCCGGTGATCTCGGGTTCAATAACGATCACCGGAATCTCCACGCTCGCGTGGTCGTCGAGAACGCTTGTGGCGACAGCATCGGCGAAGGAGCCCGCCCGCATCATGATCCCGGTCGTGCTGGGTGCAAGGACGGCCAGGCCATCGTCCCATCCAAGCACCGCATTGGCCGCAGTGCGGTTTACCTGCTCCGCAAACTGGGCGCGCAGCGCCGCGGCCAAGCCGTCGGTATCGACGCTGAGCTCGGCGTAGGGAGTGCCGGATTCCGTCGCGATCGCGACATCGAGAAAGGGGCTGACCGTTGCGGCGTCGATCTCCCAGCGATGATCGTTCAGGGTTACGGGGAGTGGTTTGCTGACCACGTCCGCAACCTGCGCCTGGACCTCGGCCAGGTTCTGCGCCGTGAGGTCCGGAAGGACGACCCGCGTTGGAAGTGTCACCGCTATCGTATCGAGCGCGGAGAAGGCGCGGGTGAGGTGGGCAGTTGCCGCGTTGCGGTCGACCCCTATCCCGTTGGTTTCAGGGGAGACGGTGACGCTTGTGCCGTCAATCGCGATCCGTGCATCCACGGGAGGATGACCGATGTCGCGATCGACCGCGTCAAACCAGGCGTCGAGCACACGTTGATCGAAGCGCGTCCGGACCGGGACGATCTGGTCGGCCCTTAACATGTCGCCGATAAACGCCAGGCGATCGGTTGAGGCAGGTTCGCGTCCAAGCCGCTGCGCTTGGGCGATGGATTCGTCCAGCATGACGGTCGCGCCCAGCTCCGACAGGGTTGGCGTCCACGTCCGTTCACCATAGACGAAGGAGACCGGCCTTTGCTCGAATGTGGCCACGCGATCGGTGAGGCGGCGCTCCGCCTGGTCGATGGTAAGCCCACCGACCGGCACGTCACCCACGATGATCGTCGGGTACAGGCGGTCCACGAAGATGACCCGCACAGCGACGAGGCCAAGCACAAGGAGAACCAGCGCCGTCATCGACACCGGGATCAGGACGCGCAGAAATGCGTCCATGCGTCTGGCTCGAGGGGAGGTGTCCACCGTTGCCCTGGCGTCAGGGTCCGCAGGCGCGTCATCGGGGTCGGGGAGCACCTCGGTGCGGAGGAGACGCACAACGTCTCGCACCCATGCCCGTACCTTCGGCACAGGCTGATACAGCCCCTGCGCCATGACGCCGAGGCGATTCTCCCCAGAGAAAGTCCGCGCCATCCGTGGTTCTCTCACCACTTTTAGCGAACGCACGTGCTGGTGCGCGCGGGATTACCAGGACGGTTGCGCGGGACTGCCTGAACGATGATGACTGACTCCAGATCGCGGAAGGTGTTGCGGAAAGCCATGACCGGTAATGTGTGCTTCCCGAGGACCCGGAAAGGCATGCAGTCACTTTCTGTAGTTTGGCACAGCATAAACACAGTCGGCAACGAATCCAGGGCCTGTATCCTGGCATGCGATCCGTGTGATTCAGGAAGTCAAGAAGTTGGGTGAGACGTGGCAGCCGACGAGGACGCTTGGTGCCTCAGGCAGGATTGTCCTGATGGTGGGAAGCACGTCAATGGATTGCACCGGCAATCGCCCTCGGTGATGTTTATAGGGGCTCACTAGAGTGCAGGTGCGGACCATGCCCGTCTGCTCAGGTCGGCGACGGCTGGCTCTCAGAACGCCGCCGGGGCCTGGCCCTGAGCGATCGGACCTGACCGGCTCCAGGATGGGGAATGACAATCATGGGGCTTGGCCGCTGCCGGATGGGACTGGAACCGTCCGGCAGCCTAATGCCGATCGAGCCGAAGGTGAGATAGCCAGCCTGTCGAATGGTGGTGATCGACGAGTCGCTAAGCCAGTTGCGGCGGCGGAAGCATGCCCTCGATGTCTTCCCACGCCGAGTAAAGATGCATGTAGCCGCGCTGGATCGAGACGGCGCCGTGTCCGGGAAAGAGGCCGTCCGGTCGGATCGCGGTGAGGCGCTTGACGCTCTCGCACGAGTCGACGACCGAACAATCCCAGATGTACTGGAGCAGGATGCGGCCACCGGCGAAGATCGCGTCGCCGCTGAACAGGTCCATCCCATCCGGACGGTGCAGGGCGAATGAGAGATGTCCGCCGCAATGACCGGGCGTCTCGATCACCTCGATTGCGAGATTCCCAACAGGAATACGCTCGCCATCGTGAAGCTCGCCAGCTATCGGGCAGGCCGAGAAGACATAATCCTCGGGATAGCCGCCCGGTCCACGGGCGCGGTCGAGACTGATCGCACGCTCGTCTCCCTCCCGCACATAGGCGCCGGCAAGCGGAGAGGCGTAGACATCCACTCCCAGTGCGTCATGCAGGGCGCGGGCACCCCCGGCGTGGTCGCCGTGGGCATGGGTGAGCAGCAGGCGACGAATGGACTCGCGTGGGATGCCGGACCGATCGATCTGGGCAAGGATCGGCTCGATGTCACACCCCGCACCCGCGTCGATGACGACCGCGTCATCGCCGTCGTGGACGAGGTAGACATGGCAGTCGAGGGGATCGGTCAGGTTGAACCCCATCTGCCCGCTGCCGATCAGCTCGATGTGGTCCGTCTTTCACGATGGCGTTCTCCCGATGTCCTCCGCTTACCCCCTGGTCCCAGGCGCGTTGTTTACTCTGCATCACGGCTCGCGGCGAGTCACACCGGGGAATCGATCCATCTTCCTGTCGAATGTATAGACACAGCCGATCTCAAGGTGTGTGGACAACGCGAGGTGATAGCAATCCGTGAAGGATAGTGGTCCTTGCGATCCCCAGAATTGAAGCGCCTCGATCAGCGGCTCCCTGAAGTCCCATTCGATTGCTTGGATTAAGACGATGTCGACAAGCGTACTCGCGATGTCCGCCCGTGGAATCCGAAAACCCTTGTCCAGGACATAGGCCGCTTCCGCTATTGCCGTACTGGCGCCATACGCGGTCGTAACTCCGGATTGCAGAGCAAGGAAGAACTGGTCGCACTTTGGACTGTATACCGGATCGTTGCCCACGATGTGATAGATGATCACGTTCGTGTCGATCACGCACATCGTTTATCCCGCAGCATCTGCTTCGTCCTTCATCGATTGCATAACCTCTTCCGCGATGTAATGAGCGGCGAGTTCCCGAATCTGGTGCGGCTCAAGGGGCGGAAGGTTCTTCGCGTATTCTTTGAAAACCCCTGCGGTTCGGCTCATGATGTCTTCAGGACGGACAAGTATCATCCGGTCTTCAAGATCCTCGATGATGATTTTGGAACCTTCGTCCAGTTTGAACTTGCGGCGCAGGTCGACAGGTAGTGTGATTTGCCCCTTCTGTTTGACGGTAATAACGCGGGTTGCCATGGTGTTTCCTCCTACATTCCAGTGTGACTTCAGTGTAGCAGGTATTACCAAGGAGTATTCAGGAATACCCCGAGTGCGGGTAAGCCTCGACGCATGACGCCATGTCAGTCTTCTCGCCTCATGTGCGTAAAACAGGAATGTAAACGGGAGTTCGTGTGCTCGACCGGGAGAATGACAGAACGCGAGCCGGTTCGGAGAGGACCCGGAGACGTGACGTGTTGCACGATGGCGCTCGTCCGATCCGAGACGTGCACCCCTGAACGCCTCGACGCCCTGAAAGCAGCGATCCCGTTCAGGAGCAGTTAGGAACCCAATAAAGACGCGAGCCTGCCCGTACACCCGAACCCCTCGTCGCTCCGGGCCAAGTCGGAAAGACCGTGGAAAACGCAGAAACACTCAGGATTACGATAGAATGACCGTTCTCGTGCGCCTTCCAGAGCCGGGCAGGGGAACCCGCCACGACACAACATGCACACGACGAACCCCGTAGGATGTCCGCCCTCGGTCCTGCTGGCACTCATCCGGGAGAACCCCGGAGTCGACATGGAGTCGACCCGTACTCAATGTAGGTACTCGTACGGGCGAACTCATGG
>DASYVY010000343.1:0-10438 GCA_035936535.1 Thermomicrobiales bacterium
CCGCCTGCCGCCTGCCTCTGAACCCATGGACGGTAACGGTTCGCCTAGCGTGCGTAATTGACCGCCCGCGTCTCGCGTATGACTGTCACCTTGATCTGGCCGGGATATTCCAGCGTTTCCTCGATCTTCTTGACGACATCGTTTGCCAGTCTTGCGGCGCCCAGGTCATCGATCGAGTTGGGCTGCACGAGGATCCGGACTTCACGCCCCGCCTGGATGGCGAACGACTTCTCCACCCCTTCGAACGAGTTGGCCACGCCTTCCAGCGCTTCAAGACGCTTGATATACGTCTCGACCATCTCCCGGCGTGCCCCAGGTCGCGCTCCACTGATCGCATCCGCCGTCTGCACGATGAACGCTTCGATGGTTTGCGGCTCTTCCTCGTTGTGATGCGCCGCGATCGCGTGAACGATCTTTGACGACCGTCCCAGGCGCTTGGCGATATCCGCCCCAATCAGCGCATGCGGTCCCTCGACCTCATGGTCGACGGCCTTGCCGATATCGTGGAGCAGCCCGGCGGTCTTGGAGACATTGATGTCCGCTCCGAGCTCTGCCGCCAGGTTGGCACAGATGACCGACACCTCAAGCGAGTGCCCAAGCACGTTCTGGCCGTAGCTCGTGCGGAACTTCAGGCGGCCGAGCAGCTTGATCAGGTCGGGATGGAGACCGGGGACGTTCGCTTCGTACGCGATCTTCTCGCCCTCTTCCCGCATGACCTGTTCAAGCTCGTGCTGCGTCTTGGTCACGACTTCTTCGATTCTCGCCGGGTGGATACGTCCATCCTGCAACAGCTTGGCGAGCGCTCGCCGCGCGACCTCACGGCGTACCGGATCGAACCCGGAGACGGTTACCGCTTCGGGTGTGTCATCGACGATCAGGTCGACACCCGTCGCCTGTTCGAGCGCCCGGATGTTTCGGCCCTCGCGGCCGATGATCCGGCCTTTCATCTCGTCGGTCGGCAGCGGCACCACGGTCACGGTTGATTCGGCAATGTAATCCGTCGCGATCCGCTGGATCGTCGTTGCCAGGATCTTCCGTGCCCGCCGATCGGATTCCTCTTTGGTCTCGCGTTCGATCTCGTGGAGGCGCCGGGCTGCGACGTTGCGTGCGTCGTACTCGACCTGGGCAATCAGCTCTTCCTTTGCCTGGTCCGAGGTCAAACCGGCGACACGCTCCAACTCCTGGGTCTGGCGGCTCTTGTGCTGCTCCAACTCCCGTTGCTGTGACGCCCGTTCCTGTTCCCAGGTTTCCTTCGAGCGCGTGATCTGCTGTTCCTGCCTGCGAAGCCCCTGCTCGCGTTGTTCGAGCCCGACGGACTTCCTGTCTATCGTTTCTTCCTTCTGCTCGATTCGGCGCTCGATGCGTTCGATCTCTTTCCGGCGTTGCATCAACTCCCGATCGAGTTCACTGCGCAGTCGAATCGCTTCATCCTTGTCAGCCAGGGCCAAGTCTCGCCGGGTGGTTTCCGCCTCTTCCAGAATGCGATCCGCTTCGACCTGGGCCAGCCGTACCCGGGATTGGGCACGTTGATCCAGCCAGAAAAAGGTCACGAAAAAGGTGATACCAGCCACGAGGATTGCCCCGATGAGGAAGATGACTACATCACCCATCGATGTCGCTCCTTGTGTTTTGCACTCCCATTACGGAGTGATCTCAGTTGTTAAAGTGCGTGAGAGCGCGCAGCCATCAAGCGGCCAAGGTCAGCGCCCCTGGCCGTCTCTTCCAAGTGACTACGCTCCTGCCCTTACACAAGGATGATACGGTTACGCCGGAAACGTCGTCAAGCGTGCCCATTCCACGGATACACCTCCATTGTGCGTACGTACGCACATGGAAACAGCGAATGGCGAATAAACTGGTGCATGCACCACGAGACCCGAGAGCTCGTCCGGACTCCCCGGGTTTTGCCGGGGCCGATAGCGGAACGCCAAGGACCAGATCATCATGCCGGATCACGAGCAGCCACCGATTATCAACATCACGGGCGCCAGGGTTGTCCTCGGTCCGCTCTCGAAGGATCTCCTGCCGACGATCACGCGCTGGATCAACGATTTCTCGGCGCTCCGAACGCTTGGCGCGGCGCGTCCCGGTCCATCGACGCTGGAACGGGAGGAAGCCTGGTATGCGAGCGCCACTGCCGAGGCGGACGGGGTCATCTTTCTTATCCGTGAACGCCTGAGCAATGTGCCAATCGGCACCGCCGCCTTCCACGCGATCGATTTCCGCAACCGAGCGGCGGTGTTCGGCATCATGATCGGCGAGCGGTCCGCCCGGGGTCAGGGGTACGGAACCGAGGCGACATCGCTGATGCTGGACTATGGATTCAACGTGCTGGGGCTGCACTCCGTCAGCCTGACCGTGGCGGAGTTCAACCTGGCAGGACAACGCGCCTATCGCAAGGCAGGATTCCGGGAATGCGGCCGTCTCCGCGAGCGCCTGTGGCTGGCGGGGCGGATGTGGGACCAGATCCAGATGGATTGCCTTGCCACGGAATTCACGGGTCCTGTGCTGGAGAAGTTGTTCGCGCCCGATGTGCCGCGCGAGGACTCGGAACGGTGAAGGTTTGCCGGACGCGGTACGATGAAGCGGGGATACGCACGATCACGATTGTGGGGACGGAATGATGAGTCAGCAACGGAGCACCAATGGATCGGCGGACAGCATGCGGAACGGGGACGATCCAACTGCCCGGCTAGGCGATGTTGCGCTGCTGATCGATTACGAAAACCTCCAGATCAGCCTGAAACGGCTGTTCAACGTCACCACTCCCCAGATGTCGCTCATCATCCAGGAAGCGCAGGAGCATGGCCGCCTCGTCCTTGCCCGGGCGTACGCGCCGTGGACCTCTCCTGACCTCGCGATCGATGCCGAGAATCTCTATCGGCAGGGCATCGAGTTGATCTACGTCCCGAGCCGAAAGAACAGCGCTGATGTCCGTCTCGCCGTCGATGCGGTGGAGACGGCGGGTCGCTCGACCAACCTCACCACCTTCGTGATCGTGACCGGCGATGGCGACCTAATCCACCCGCTCAACTTCCTGAGACAACAGGGACGAAAGGTCGTCGTGATCGGAGTCGATGCGGCGATGAGCAGGATGCTCTCCGCCGCCGCCGATGCGGTGCTGCTCTATGAGCGCGATCTCGATCCCTCCGTCCGCGAACGCCACCCGCGCCGCACCTCGCCGCGCAGCACGGCGCCGGAGAGCACCATCCAGCCGGAGGACCCTATCACGCCAGCGAAGCCGCGTCTGGCCCCGTTGAAGAATTATGCACCTGCCGACGACGCGTTCCGGATGGTTCAGGAAGCGTTGACCCGGAGAGGGAATGGAGAGCCGGTTCTCTTCCAGGAGCTTGGCCACTGGCTGAGCCAGGATTACAGTCTGCGCCCGCGGGCGTGGTATGGCGTGCCCTTCAGCGTGTTCATGGAAGCAGCGGAACGCGAAGGCTACGTTGCGGTGACGACCTCGGGGGGCAACAGCTTCGCATCGCTTCCGACGAGTGCGGCACTCGACATCGGCGACGACACGGCGAGCGATGAGGACTCTCAGGACGACGAGAGCGAGGAGGACATCGGGTCGAACGTCCGGCTGGAATCGCTGCGAACGGAGGAGCAGCGCGATCTCTTCGATGCGTTGCGCCAGTTGCAGGCGAGCAAGCGTGCCGGATACCTGTCGTTTCGCACGATCCTGAATCACTTGCTGTCGGCCAGCGTCCTTCCCCGCCTCAGCGAGTGGCAGATCCGGCGGCTCCTGAACGACCTCGCCAACCGCAAGCCGCCGATTCTCGTCCGCTCGCAGAAAAAGGGCAAGACCTCGGCTGGCCAGCCATATTCCTTCTCGTCCTTCGTGCTGACCAAGGACGATTCGCTTCTCGATGTCCAGGAAACGACGGCGGCGGACGACGACTGACACGTGATCCTGACCGAGCTCGCGTTCCCGGCGCGCAACGTCACGAGCAGGTGGACCGGCCCCTGTCCCACCGAACGCGGCACCGGTCACGGACACCGTCGCATTGCGCAACCTCGGTTGCCCTAACGAGGTCCTGTCTGCTCAGCACCTGGGTGCCGCCGGATCAGGAACTGACTCCGGATGACCGCGGGCGATCACGAGCATCGACCCTCCGTTATGACGGAGCCGTGCACGCAGGCGCTGGCCACCGCGGTATTCAGTCCTCACGTGGTTGTGGTCGAGATGCTGAGCGCAATCGCGTGACGGCGGTGCGCTTGGTTGTCATCCTCGTTCCGGGTCATCCTTGTCCTGTCCTTCCGTCCCTGCGACTGTATGCTGCCGCGCCTTGTCGATCAGCGGCATTATCGCGGGGGCATGGCACCCCCGTATCGTCCAGTTTCCCGGCGATCCACCAAGAAACCGGAGCAGGCTCTCGATCGCCCCGGTGATGCCTGCCGCCAGCACCTGGGCCGGCCGGACGGCGGGTCCCAGGTGCAGCGCCTTGATCGTCAACATTCGGGTTTTGCGATCATATGAAGGATCGACAAGACCGACGAGCTGCCCCCGGTGCAGGATCGGCATCGTGTAGTAGCCATACTGCCGCTTGGGCGCGGGGACATAGATTTCCAGACGGTAGTGGAAGTTCCAGAGACGTTCCATTCGATCCCGGTTCCAGATCAGGTTATCGAAGGGCGACAGGAACGTCGTGAGTTGCGGTCGTCCCACGCCCCGGCGGAGGCTGGCCAGGCGGTCGAGGAGGGCCGGGTCCATCCAGACCGGCTCGGTGATTCCCTCCAACTGGGCCCGGACAACCGAGCCCGCTGCTTCCAGGTCTTCCAGTACCGCCCGCGTTCGGGCCCCGGCCAGAGGGACGTACGCCTGTCCCCCGGTCCGGTAGTAATCGGAAGCCCAGCGCGCAGTGGTGACGCCTAGGGCACCGACCGCACGGGAGATGAATATCCGATCCCGCACGTCGTCCGCGATGGCTTCCGCACTCCAGAGCTCGGGGATGGCGCGTTCGGTCAAATCCCAGGTTCGCCCGAACCCGCGATCCCGCAGCGCAAGCGTGATCTGACCGGCGGTCCAGAGCGCGGAGAGCACCTGTCGCTCGGGTTTGGCACCGTACCATTCCCATGCCCCTGCCGGTGCCGCGCCCTCCGGCGATTCGAAATGCCGGGAACTCAAGGGGCCCTCCGCGCGGATCCTCCCGATCACCCGCTCGATCGTGGCACGACGCTCCGGCTTGTGGAACCACTCGTGGGCCGCCCGGCGCTCCATGTAGGAGCGGAACAGCACGAGATCCTCCCGGGGGATGATCGCCGCCGCGTGTGCCCAATATTCGGTGATTCGCTGCTCACCCTCGTAGAGGGATTGCCAAAGTTTGAGATCGTAGGGCCCGAGCCGGCTCCAGAGGACGGTCTCATGCGAGCGGGAGATGACGCTGATGGTGTCGAGTTGGACGCTGCCCAGCCGCCGGATCGTCCCCAGGAGATCCTCGGCGGTCACGCGTCGCCGGAACGGGCGACGATCGAGTCCGGAAGCGATCACGGCCAGCCACTGCGCTTCCTTCCGCGTCAGTACAATCACGTCCTTCGTCACCCGATCATCTCCAATCCGCTTGAAATGCCTCCGCTCTCGGCTACCGTAATTGCGGACGCGGACACAATGTGTCCGGGTCCGCTCGTCCGCTGCCCCATTTCCGCTAACGTTCGTGAAACGATGCAGCTCCAACCGGAAGGAGCGAGAAGGGCATCCCGGTCATGTCGGCATTTATGGCACCGCGCGCCGCGCTGTCCTCTTCGGTCTGGGCCCCGCGTCACTGGACACGAGCACGGTTCGTATACTGATGGGAGACCCGACTTCCAGGTCAATTCTCCTACGTCACTGCACAGGAGTCCCATGCGCGTCGCGCTCGTTCACGACTATCTCACCCAATACGGCGGTGCCGAGCGCGTCCTGGAAGCCCTTCATGGGCGGTTCCCGGAAGCTCCCGTCCTGACATCGTCCTATGTGCCCGACTACTTGCCGGCCGGATTCCGGGAATGGTCGATCCGGACCAGTCCGCTGGCGGGGATTCCCGGAATCCTCCGAAGCCACCGCGCCTGGCTGCCCCTGTATCCCGCGATCTTCGCGCAGCTTGGACGCTCTATCCACGATGTCGATGCGGTCATCGCGGACTCCAGCGCCTGGGCGCACCATGCCGCGCCTCGTCATGACGTGCCGATGCTGTGCTATTGCCATTCGCCGGCGCGTTTCCTGTATGGCGATCCTCACTACCTCAGGGCGAGCGGCGTGTATCGGGCAGCGAGTCCGGTTCTGCGGCCAGGGTTTGGCGCCCTGCGACGGCTGGACCGGCGGGCCGCCCGTCGCGTCACGCGGATGGTCGCCAACTCGGTGGCGGTCGCCGACCGCATAGGCCACGCCTATGGTATCGAGGCGGCGGTTGTGCATCCACCGGTCGATATCGAGCGGTTCAAGCCCAGGCAGCCGGTCGTGCCGGAGGAATGGTTTCTCGTCGTCTCGCGACTCGTGCCGCACAAGTGGATCGACCGCGCGATCCGCGCCGCCAACCTGTCCGGACATCACCTGAAGATCATCGGGGAAGGACGCAGCCGGACCGCCTTGGGACGGATCGCCGGACCGTCCGTCGAGTTTCTCGGCCCACGCCCGGATAATGAGGTCGTTGCGCACATGCAGCGATGCCAGGCACTGATCCTCCCCGGTGTCGAGGATTTCGGGATGACGGCCGTGGAAGTTCAGGCCGCCGGCCGGCCAGTTATCGCCGCTCGCGGGGGCGGTGCGCTGGAATCCGTGCGCGAAGGGGTCACCGGATTGCTGTTCGATCCCGAGGACGGCCGGGCCTTGGCGGCGGCCATGGACGAGGCGACCCTCTTGCCATGGGAATCCTCGACGATGGTAAACCACGCTGGGGCGTTCGGGCGCGATCGCTTTCTCGCCGGGATCGATCGCGAGCTTAGCGCCATGCTCGGCAACCCTACCAGCGGCGACCCATGAGCTGCCGGAACCTGAGTTGCCAGACGACGACCGCGGCTTCGAGCACCACCCGGCGCGAAAGCTTGGACTTCCCCGCCACCCGATCGATGAACGAGATGGGCACTTGCTCCGTGCTGAAGCCCTTGCGCAGCGCCCGGTAGGTCGTCTCGATCTGGAAGCAGTACCCATCGGAGTGGATGGATTCCAGCTCGATCGCCTCCAGCGCGTGCCGATGCCACACCTTGAAGCCGCCGGTGAGGTCCCTGATGCCGACGCCAAGGATGGCCCCGGCATAGATCCCCCCCGCCCGGCTGATCAACCTGCGGTGCCAGGGCCAGCCATGCGTCGATCCACCAGGGATGTACCTGCTGGCGAGGACAAGATCGGAACCTGCCGCACGGGAAACCAGGCGGGCAAGATCGGAAGGCTGATGGGAATGATCGGCATCCATCTGGGCGATCAGGTCAGCATCCGTCGCCAACGCCTGCTGGAACCCCGCCACATAGGCGCGACCTATGCCCTCTTTCGCTGATCGGGAGAGCAGCTCGACCCGCCCGGGATGCGCCGCGCCCAGCCCGGCCACGATCGAGCCTGTTCCGTCAGGGGAACTATCGTCGACGACCAGGACCCGGTATTGCTCGCCGAGCGCCAGGATCTCCTTGATCAGGGAGGCGATGTTGTCACGTTCGTTGTAGGTCGGAATGACGACCAGGACGGACCGTTCGGGAGAAGTACCGGACGCCTCGTTCGTGAGGCTCACGATTCGACATCGCTCCGGCCTCGCGACAGCAGGAACTGCACTTGCACAAGGAGCGCATCGACGTCGAATGGCTTGGACAGCAGGGCGTCCGCCTCAAGCTCGTCGGACCGGTCGCGCAGTGTTCGACTGGCCGACATTGCGATGATGGGCAACTCGGCGGTGTCGGACTCCTGACGAAGCCGGCTGATCAGGGTGCCGCCGTCGACGCCGGGCAACATGATGTCCATCAGGATAAGGTCCGGCTTCCAGTCCCTGGCCATCATGAGTCCATGCGCCCCATCCCGCGCGATCGCCACGGTATGGCCCTCGGCTCTTAGCACCACATCGATCAGCTCCGCAACATCGGCCTGATCTTCGACTACCAGGATTCGGGAACTCACGAACGCTCATCCTTCAACACCGGGGCGGCCAGGGGGCTGGATCGGCAGGTGGCACACGATGACACCCCGGAATCGGTCGAGTGTCGGATCCCGACACATCCGGCTCCCGATGCCCCCATGTCCCTGTTTTTCACTTATAACATACCTGAACGGACGCGGTATGCAACCCCACGCGGCGGTCTTCTCCCAGGAGGAATGCGCCCGGGATTCCCGGCCCAGGCACGCCTACCCGGAGAAGACCGTATCTTCGAGATCCGCGCCGAGGGCCGAGAGCTTGTCGACAAACCGCGCGTACCCGCGATCGATGTGGTAGGCATCGTGGATGTCGGTCTCGCCATCGGCGACGAGGCCAGCGAGAACAAGACTGACCGCCGCCCGGATGTCCAGCGCCGTGACGCTGGTGCCAGTCAGCCTCGTCGGACCGTGCACCTCGGCGGAAGGTGCCAAGAACTCGTCATTCATCCCGAACCGGGCGATGCGGATATCGGCGCCCATCCGGATCAGGTCACCGGTGTACCGCAACCGGTCCTCGTAGACGCGTTCATGCACAAGCGCCACTCCAGTGGCCTGGGTCAGCAATGGCATGAACGCCGCCTGCAAATCGGTCGGGAACCCAGGAAACGGCAAGGTCTGGATGTCAACCGACCGGAGCGAGCCTCCCGCACGGACCAGCATCCTGTTGTCCCGGTGCCAGACATCGGCCCCCGCTTCCAGCAACTTTTCGGTAAGTGGCAGCATGTGATGCTCGCGGACGTCATGGAGCGTCACTTCACCGCCCGTGATCACCGCCGCGATCGCATACGTACCCGCCTCTAGGCGATCCGGCAGCACGACTTCGGAGGCGCCATGCAGGCGCTCGACGCCCTCGACCGTGATGATCGACGAGCCAAGGCCGCTGATCCGCGCTCCCATCCGGTTGAGCATCTTGCCCAGCCAGACGATCTCGGGTTCCGCGGACGCGTTGGCGATCACCGTCGTGCCTGTCGCCAGTGTAGAGGCCATCAAGAGCGCTTCGGTACCGGTGTGACTGGGGTAATCCATGTAGATCCGGGCGCCACGGAGCTTTGCGACCGTAGCGCGAATCCCGTTGCCAACGTGCTCGATCTCGGTTCCCATGCGCTGAAAGCCGCGCAGGTGCATGTCGATCGGGCGCTTCCCAATCTGGTCTCCACCTGGAAGGGCGAACGATATCTCGCCTTCCCGGGCCAGCATCGGACCGGTGACGACGACCGAGGCCCGTGTCGCCTTGAACAGCTCCACCGGTGCGTCCGTCCGGACGATCTTCTCTGCCCGCACGCGGACCCGCTCGCGGACGGCATCGATCTCGACCTCCGCCCCGAAGGCGCGAAGCAGATCCGCCATCGACAGCACGTCGGCGATCATCGGGACATTGTTGAGGACCACCTCATCGGACGTCAGGAGCGTCGCCGCCAACGCCTTGAGCGCGGCATTCTTTGCCCCGCTGATCACCACTTCACCATGCAGCTTGCGGTGGCCGCGGACTTTTAGAACCCGCCCGCCGTTGTCCGGAGGGTTTGCCACTGCCTCGATGCCGCGAAGGGGGGAAGCCATGCCGTCCACAACTCCTGGTTACGAGAGATGCTGTATCCCGGTCGACGCCGCCGGGCAGGATGCCGATGGTCGATCGCGCCGGGGTCACAAGCGACGCCAGCGGTCAGTATAGGGTGTTGCTCAGACGGGAACGGTCACTTGTCGTCATGGGATACCCGCCGTAAAGCAGACAGGCGAACGCGGAGTCAAGACTCCGCGTTCGCCTGTTAGCATGGTGATCCGGAGGGTGTTGCCCTGCGGTATCAGGAGCCGGGCGTCTGGCCGCGCCGGCGCTGGCCAATCCGCTCCCGGATCGCCGCCTGCCGGAGTGCCGACTCCGCTTCCGCCAGGTCGACCACGTCCCCGCGGTTGCGAAGGGCATTCTCGGCATTTTGCCGGGCAAGAGCGGTCCGTTCCAGATCGATCTCCTCCGCCCGCTCCGCGGAATCGGCCAGGATGATCACCTTGTCATCGAGGATTTCGATGAACCCTCCAAAGACGACGAGCGATTCCTCGCCGCCCCCCTTTTTGACTCGCAACTCTCCCTGCGAGAGCAGCGAGATCAGCGGTGCGTGACTGGGGAGGACACCGATGGCGCCTTCGATACCCGGGGCAACCACCATGTCGACGTCGTCCTGATGAAAGACGACGCGCTCACCGGTAATGATCTCAAGAGTGAGTTTGGCCACGGTCCACCATTCCTTCGAGCGTCAACCCTGGTAGGGTCACTGTGTCCTCGCCGGGGCTGACGGGAGACGACCGGGTTAGCGGTTTTCCGCTTCCATGCGTTCCGCGGCTTCCACCACC
>DASYVY010000344.1:0-3638 GCA_035936535.1 Thermomicrobiales bacterium
GCTAAACGGCCACGCGTCCCAAGCCGGGAATTGCCGGTGGGCTCCGTCCGCGCCTGAACGTCTCCAGGGAACCTGCTGGTGCACTGCCGCTGCAGGGCATCGTAGGTGCCACTCCTGGAGGGAATGGGGAATCCTGTTGGAGGCTCGCGCTGCGCGATTGCCCATGGCTTCCCCGGCCGCTGCACGGCCCGGCTCTTGGGTCCGCCGCCGGACAGCCCAAGACACGGCCCGTCCTTACTTCTGAAGCCACTCCTCCTGGAGGCGGGAAAGCGTCTCGTTGTCCAGCGAGGGCTGCGCGTACATCCCCGCCTCCCTCCGCTGCCGCAAAGCTTCGTACAGCGACACCGCGCATGCCACCGAGATATTCAGGCTCTCGACCATGCCGTGCATCGGAATCAGGTACGCGCCGTCGGCCAGTTCCGAGGCGGCCTCCGACACCCCGCGCATCTCGTTGCCGAGCACGAGCGCCGTCGGCTTCCGAAAGTCCACATCGTACAGGTCGCGGCTATCGGCTCGAAGAGCTGCGACAAGAATCCTGAAGCCCCGGTCGCGGAGGTCCCTGTAACACGCTTCTATCGACTCATGCTTGTGCAGCGTGATCCACTTGGCGGACGATCCCGACGTCTTGCGATCAAAGGCCTTGCGAGGTGGTGGGTCGTTGACATAGACAAGATGTACCTCCATCACGCCGACGGCATCACATGAGCGCAGGACCGCACTCGCGTTCCACGGATCGTGAACGTCCTCGAGTACGACGGTAAGCGCGGACTGCCGGCGGCGCAACACTGCCGCGATACGCTCCTGCCGGCGTGTGGTTCGCGGCCATTTCGACGTCTTGATCTCGTCGGGATTCATGGCGACGTTTCCCCGCTGTGGCGGGGGCACCGGCCGATCCCAATTGGAGCCCTTGCTCACCGTGCCTTCCTGTCTCCTCCGGGCCGCAGGCGCGCGAGCCAGCCTCGATCGGGATTGATCCCGTGTGCCCGCTCACGCGCGCGCTCTGTCGTCGGAGCGGACGGGTCAATCACCTCCACGCCCAATACATAGAGGACCACGCGGTTGACGATGCTCGCAATCAGCGCTGGGCCAAACAGGACCATCGGCAGGACAGTCAGCGTCATCACCACGATCAGCGTGATACTGGAGATGCTGAGGATCATCGAGAGAAAGGGGCGACTGACAAGCACGAACATCGCACCCCGGAAGGCATTGCGCGTCCCCGATTCCATCGTGGCCGCCACCGCGTACGCGTACAGCATCAGCACCCAGATCAGGACCAGCATGATCAGCCAAAGCGGAGCCATTGCGGCCAGCAGGTTGGTCGTGTTGCCAAAGAAGTACAGGTTCCAGATCAGGATCGCCATCAGGGGGATGGTAAAGAGGAAGATGCCCCACGAGCGCTTGATGGCGGTTCGGAAGACATCGACGGCGTCCCGGAATTCCGGCGTCGAAACCTGACGCCGGGGATCCGCCATGGCAAACAGCGCGACCGTTGCTGGAGGACCCGGGATCACCAGGATCACGCATACCCACCACAAAAGCGAGAACCAGGTGAGGCTGAGGAACTGCTCGAAGAGATCCCGGATGCCTCGCCAGACGAGTTTGAGAAATAGCACCTATTTAGCCTGCACTTTTGCGATGGAACCAGGACGCGTTAGCCCTTCTGAAATGACCGATGCAGGGAGTTTACATCGTCATCCTCAGCCTGGGATCAATTGCCGGGGTCACTCGCACGCGAGCATGGGAGCATCCGAGGCTTTCCCGGAGGCCGGCGCGTCGAGGACCTCCACGAGCCGAAGGAGAAATCGATGGTCGAACCCCGGTGCACACCGCCCGCAAGACCACGTTCCCTTGCGACGACGATCTACCTTGCGCCTGCATTGCGGACAGGCATAACGGTATTTCACCGGACGTCGCCCAACTGGCAAGAGGGCGGAGCGGATTTCCAGCAAGGAAACCCCTGTCAGGTGCGACACGCGATGGGCAATCCGATCGTAGCCATGATGCGCGTGCCCGCGTGTGTCGCCATCCAGCTGGTCCCGCATGTGCAAGAGTTCTTCTGCGACCACGACTTCGATGGCCGAGTCCTGAATGACATCGATCCGGTCCAGATTGATGAGGACAGC
Organism: Thermomicrobiales bacterium; assembly: GCA_035936535.1. GTDB lineage: Bacteria > Chloroflexota > Chloroflexia > Thermomicrobiales > UBA6265 > CADCWJ01. Next base: position 2,127 of record DASYVY010000344.1, read on the forward strand.
ATGCCGGCCGCTTGCGCGGACAAAGCAATATGCGCCACCGATCGATCCACGAATCATGCGCCGGCCGATCCAGCGAGCAAAGGTCGGCCGGTGAGTGGTAACGTAAAGGTGATCGGTGGGGAGCGCCAACAGCGCGACGTATTTCGCAAGCAGATCGTGGATGCGCTCATCACACATTTCGAGGATCACAGCCGTCCGCCATCTCCCGTAACCAGCCAGCACGGATCGCCGTCCGCGCCCATCTCCCCATGGAGTCAAGTCGCCCAATGATACGACCTCGACTCGATGCGCAGCGCTACAACGAACGGCCGCATGTACTCATCATCTCCGATGATCCAGCTCTGGCGGAGTTCTTGTCCCAGGGATTGCCGCTTGGCGGATTCTGGACGTCCCTGATCGCGAGTGGACTTCAGGCGCTGGAAGTGTTCCGTCTCCGCCAGTTCGACATGATTGCGATCGACGCTTCGTTGCAGAGTTTCGATGCGATGGAGCTCATGCGCCGCCTTCGCGGTATCTCACCACGGGCCGAGGCAGGCTCTGCCCGTACCTCGGCGCCGTTCGTTGTTTTCGGTGCATTACCAGCAACCAGTGACGCGCCAAGCGACGACGAACTGGGCATCGCCGCGCGAATCCTGCCACCGGTCGAGCTCGAAGAGGTCGTGCCCGTTCTGCACGGAGTGTTCGCGCAGTGGCGCGCGGCTCATCCCGATGCGCCACTTGCAGACGCGGCAAGCCGGGATTTCTGACGTTTCTTCCGTCCGCCGTCCATCTCCTCGATTTCACCAGTTATGGTGAAGATCACCCGCTCGCAGATATTCGTGACCCGATCCCCGATACGCTCGATATTGTGGGCGGCCCAAAGAAGATGGGTGGCCCGATTGATGGTGCTTGGATCGGCCATCATGTACGTCAGCAGTTCGCGATAGATCTGATCGTAGAGATCGTCCACTTCGTCATCACGGACCGCGATGCGACGCGCCAGGGCTTCGTCCTGATCGACGAACGCGGTAATGGAACTGCTCAGCATCTCCCGGGCAATCAGGCTCATTCGCGGGATGTCGACCAGCGGCTTGAGAAGTGCCTCGTCCGAGGTCTCAACGACGATCTTTGCCACTCCCGCCGCATGATCGGCCATCCGCTCTAGGTCCGTGAAAATTTGCAATGCAGCCGAGATCAGCCGGAGGTCACCGGCCATCGGACCCTGCGTCGCGATGATCAGCAGCGCATTCTCTTCGCCGGCCCACCGGGCGGCATTGATGAGCTTGTCGTCCTTCCGGACCTGCCGGGCGAGTGCGACATCCTGGTTTTGAAGTGCCTGTATCGATCGGGCAATGGCCTTGTCAACCATGCTCGCCATCGAGACGACGTGATCGCGGAGATCCCGTATCTGGGCTTCATAGGCGGCTCTGGTCATGACTGCTCCTGTATCCCTACCCTGTCAATATTCATCAACCCCTCCGCTTCGCCGTCTGAACCCCTCGCCAGCCTTATCCGAACCGCCCGGTGATGTAG
>DASYVY010000345.1:0-1695 GCA_035936535.1 Thermomicrobiales bacterium
GCAGGGCTCCTCTTCCGGCTTGACCTCGCTCGAGCGAGGCGCGAGGAATCGCGAGCCTCCAGCCGCTTGTGTCGTCAGGTGTGTGGCCGCCTGGGGTCGACGGCCGTGGCGCCGCTCGGTCCAGGCCCCTCCACCCTGATGATGCTGACCTGGACGGGTGGAGAGCGGAACCCTAGGCGCAACCGTGTGCTGGTGGGAGTATACGAGAGCCGTCATGAACGGGCCGCGAGCTTCAATCCGGCCGGCGGGTCGAAGGAGGTGAGGCATCTATGGTCGTTGTGATCGAGGAGCCGGGACTACGGATTCCGATCAAGACCTGGTTGCCGCCGGAGGAGATCGAGGGCGGAGCGATGGAGCAGTTGCGCCATGCCGCGAGCCACCCGGATGCCGGCTCCCATATCGCGGTGATGCCGGACTGCCACGTGGGGTTCGGCGTCACGATTGGCTCGGTGTTCCCGACGCGGGAGAGCGTCATCCCGACCGCGGTCGGGGTGGATATTGGGTGTGGGATGTGCGCGGTGGCGACCGGGCGGCAATACAAACCGCATCGGATGGACGCGCGGTACTGGGGAGCGTGGGCCAGTCGTCTTCGTCAGGCGGTGCCGACCGGCTTCGCGACTCACCGGAAACCGCAACGATGGGAGGGGCTGGACGCCAAGCTGCGGGCGGAGCCCTTGCAGCCATTGATCCGGACGAAGGGCGCGACGCAGCTCGGGACGCTCGGCGGCGGGAACCACTTCCTGGAAGCGCAGGTCGATGAGACCGGCGAACTATGGTTGATGGTCCATTCCGGTAGCCGGCATACCGGGTTGCGGATCGCCGATTACTACACCGATATCGCCCGCGATCTGACGAATGTTCGCGGGATAGCGGTGCCGCCGCAACTGTGGGCGCTACCACTTGACACGGAGTTCGGGCAGGATTACCTCCATGATATGAATTGGGCGACCGCGTTCGCGCTGGAGAGCCGGGAGCGAATGTTGGAGGCGATGCTGGAAGCGCTCGGCACGGACCCTGCCGAGGTTGGCGGGCGAGAGGGCTTCATCAACATCCACCACAACTTCGCGCGGATCGAGGAGCACGATGGGAGGCTGACGGTGGTCCATCGGAAAGGGGCGACGTCGGCGCGGGCGGGTGAGCTGGGGATCATCCCTGGGAGCATGGGGGCGCCCAGCTATGTCGTGCGGGGGAAGGGAAACCCGGAGAGTTTTACATCGTGCTCACATGGGGCGGGACGGCGTCTTGGCCGGAACCAGGCCCGGAAGGCGATCAGCGAGCAGGAATTCAAGGCGGCGCTGGCCGGTACGCATACGCGCCCGTCGCGGGGCTATTTGGATGAAGCGCCCCAAGCCTACAAGGATGTGACGCAGGTGCTGGCCCGGCAGGCCGACCTGGTCGAGATCGTCCATACGCTGCGGCCGATCATGACGGTCAAGGGCGACAGCAAGGCGAAGGATGACTGACCGAACAATGATCGCGATGTACCGATGGTCAATCGATTGCGTCGAGGTCGTTTAGCACGTCGTTGGCATCGACCCGAAGCCCTGGGATGACAGTGGACTCGATGATGCTGTTCGTCTCCGGAATGGGGACGTATTGACCGTCGCGGAGAGCGAGGATTTGGAGGCTCGGAGCCTCGACGTCGCCAAACCAGAGCTCACGGACGTCCGCAAGGGCGTAGAGGTCGCGCTTGAC
>DASYVY010000346.1:0-6068 GCA_035936535.1 Thermomicrobiales bacterium
GTCAGCTCCCGATCGATTGGAAAGCTCGTGGTGGTGAACGCGGCCACGCCCAGCGGGCTCCGGTTGACACGATCTCGGGCGGCGAACAGGCGGGTGCTGTCGCGCTCCAGTGGCCCAACCACGCCAAGCAACTGGTGAGCGAGGGTCGTTGGTTGTGCCGGCTGGGTATGGGTGATGCCGGGCATGATACTGCCGGTGTGCGTCCCGGCGAGATCGAGCAGGACGGCTCGCAGCGCGATCACCTCGTCCTGCACGGCATCGAGCCGCTCCCGCAGCCGCAGCCTCGCCATCGCCGCCGCCAGGTCGTTCCGTGAACGCGCGATCTGCAGGTTGCCGCCAGCGTCGGCGCCCACAAGCTCGATCAGCCGCCCTTCGACCGCGAAAAACAGATCCTCGACCTCCGGCCGGTAGTCGAACTCTTTCGCTCCACCGGCGGAGACTGCCGCCAGCGCATCGAGCAACCGTGCTGCCTGTTCTACCGGCAGGATACCGGTCGCGGCCAGCATCAGCGCGTGCGCCTCGTTGGCCGCGATCATGTGGGGGAACAGCATCCGCTGGCTGTCCCCGAATGCCGGCTCCAGAACAAAGCGCGCGTAGACCGGATGCGGGAACGATGCGGCGTTGGCCACCGCCTAGCCTTTGAGACCGGTGAGCACGATTCCCTTGATGATCTGCTTCTGGAAGATCATGAACACGACCAGGACAGGAATCGTCGCCAGGGCCGCGGCCGCCATGATCAGGTGGAAGGAGCTCTGGGCCTCGCTCGAGAAAAACGCGATTCCCACCGGCAGGGTCCGCATCTCCTCCGACCGCACCGCGATCAACGGCCAGATATAGGCATTCCAGTTGCCAAGGAACGTGAATATGCACAGGGCGGCGATCGCGGGCCGCACAAGGGGAACCGCGATCTTCCAGAAGATCTGGAACTCGGTGAAGCCGTCGATCCGCGCCGCGTCGATCAGGTCATTCGGCACTCCGCTGAAGAACTGCCGCATCAGGAATACGCCGAAGGCGCTGATCACTCCGGGAAACATGATCCCCCAGTACGTGTCGGTCCAGCCGAACTCGATCGACATCATGTACCAGGGGATCACGAGCATCTCGGTCGGGACCATCAGCGTGCTCAGGATCAGGATGAAGATCACGAACGATCCGGGAAACCGGAACTTGGCGAGCGTGTACCCGGCAAGCGAATCGAAAAACGCCACGCTGACTGTGGTGATCCCCGCCACAATCAGGCTGTTCAGGAACCACTTCGCGTAGCTCGTCGATTCCAGGACCTCCCGGTAATTGCCGAGCGTCGGCGAGGGCGGGATCAGCGAAAGCGTATAGATATCCTCCGCCTGCTTGATCGAGGACGCGATCATCCACACGAACGGGAAGATCATCCCCAGCCCGCCGATCAGTAGGATCAGGTAGAGGAACAGCCGGGCGGCTCGGCGTCCGCGCGTATTGCCGGCGGCGCCAACGACATGCACCGCCCGGGAACGCCGCGCCGCGAGCGGATCGCGACCGAGCACGACATCAGGGACCGGAAGGGCGGGATCGCCAAGCGGCTGGTCAATACTCATTGTTGTTCCGTGAGAGCACCTTGAGCTGGACGATCGTGATTGCGAGGATCATCACGAACAGCACCACCGTCATGGCCGAGGCATACCCCATCTTCGCGGGAAGCGACTGGAATGCCTGCTGGTACACATAGAGCACGATGCTGATCGTGCTGTTCAGGGGCCCACCGGTTCCCTGGGAGCTCATCGCCCGGATCTGGGTGAACACCTGCAGGTTGCTGATCACCCCGGTCACGATCAGGAACACCAGTGTCGGATTCAGCAGCGGGATTGTGATGTTCAGAAAGCGCTGCCAGGCAGTGGCACCATCGACCGCGGCAGCTTCCTGGTAATCGGACGGAATGCTCTCCAGCCCGGCCAAAAAAATGATCACCTGGAAGCCCAGCCCCTGCCAGATCGTCGTCGCGATGATTGCGTAGATCGCCGTGTCGGGAGATCCCAGAAACGTGTAGGGCCCTAGCCCGACGCTACCGAGAACGTCGTTGAACAGCCCGTTGGGCATGTACATCCAGCGCCAGACCCAGCCGACCGCGACAAGCGATGTCACGTAGGGCACGAAGTAAAGCACACGGTAGAACCCGACGTACCGCATCAACTGCTGAAGACCCATCGCGATCGCGAGGCTGATGATCAGGCTGACCGGCACCCCGACCAGCACGTAGATCCAGGTGTTCCGCATCGCCGCCCAGAAGACAGCATCATCGACCAGCGCCCGGTAGTTCTCGATGCCAATGAACGGCCGATCGAGCGCGATCGGATCCCACTGGTGAAGGCTCACCCAGAAAGCGTACAGGGTCGGCCCGATCCTGATGCTCAGGAAGAACAGGAACGGCACCAGGATGAAGATGTACGCCCAGATCCATCGGCGCCGTTCAAGGGTCAATCGCACGGCCAGAATCCTCGGGAAGCAGGTGGAGAGCGACTCACCATGTGTACGCAGGGAGCGGCTCGGTATTTGGCTAACCCGTGGGCGGCCACCTGGGCCGCCCCTGCAAGAGCGATGATGTCGCCCCCCGGCGAGAGCTACCCGATAGCCGCCCAGTACTCATCGAGCTGCGCCTGGACCTTGGCCTCCGCTTCCTGGATCGCTGTCTGCGTGTCCACTCCCTGGAGCGTCACCTGATCGAAGGCATCGATCACGAACTGGCGAAGGTCCGCCTCGTTCACCAGGAAGGTCGCGTAGGAAAACGGCAGCGATTCGATAAACGGCGCGATCAGGGGATCGTTGGCGAAGGCCGGATCGTTGGCCAGTGCCTGCCGCGCTGGCAGCTCGCCGACGGCTGGCGTCCACCGCTTCTGGACCTCTGGGGAAGCGAGGAAATCGATCCACTTCGCGGATGCGACAAAGGCATCCCCCTCGGCGGCATTGCGGGTGATCGTGTTAGCCCAGAACGACGCGAAGCTGGCCCGCTCCTTGTGCGCTGGCAGCGGCACGATGCCGTAGTTCAGGTTCGGGGCATCGATCTTCAACGAGCCCACCCGGTATGAGCCATCGACGTGCAGCGCCGCATGTCCCCCGGCAAACGCGGTCGGACCGTCGGTGAAGAACCCGCTTTGGGTCACGCCGTGCTCGGTCAGGAAGGAGACGAGATAGTTGAACGCCTCGACACCTTCTGGTTCGGACCACCTCAGGTCCCGGTTATCCTCGGAGTACGGCACGAGCCCGTTCTGGCGATTCAATGCCTCCCGCCACCAGTTGTGCCCCTGCCCACCGATGTCCCATGTGATCCCGACCGTCTCGAAGTCATCACCGTTCTTGACGACCGTGGCCTTGGCAACCTCGACCGTCTCCTCCCAGTTCGTCGGGGGCTGAACCCCGGCTCGCTCGAGGTGATCCTTGTTGTAGAACATCGCCAGCGTACGGACAGCAGTCGGCAGCGCGTAGTAGCTGTCACCGACCCTGGCAGCGGCCACCATCGGAAAGAAATCCGCCTCGATCTGGGACGCCGGGAAGACATCCTCCGGGAACGGCACCAGCAGCTGCTGCTGCACGTAGGCAGGGATCCATCCGTAGTAGACGTTCAGCACGTCCGGGCCTTCCCCGGCCTGGACGGCGGCGGCAACCTGCTGGCGAAAGTCATCGTACGGGAAGTTGACGTGCTTGATCGTGATGTTCGGATTCGCGGCCTGGAACTCCGGGATCAACTCGTTGACCAGCGCGGTCTTGGCGTTGAGCTCGTACTGCCAGTACTCGATCTCGATCGGACCGCTGACCTGCAGCGATGCCGCTGGAAACGGATTGGCGGCCACGGGAGAGGCTGCCGGTGATGCTCCGGGCGTCGCCACCGGGGAGGCTGCCGGGGTCGCACCCTGCGCGGCCACGCCACCCAGCCGGGAGGCGGTGGCCAAGCCGGCCGCACCGGATCCGTATCGCAGCAACTTCCGCCGGTCGACTCTCCTGCCCTGATGTTCGCTCATGGTGGTTCCTCCCTGATGATCGATGTTGGCAACGACGACGATGAGTTCCTGCCGTCGGCCCGACGTGCAGGCATGCCGGGCTCCGCATGGTGCTGTGGTCCTGTATACCGCGACACCCGCTCCGCCGATCATCGACGAATTGCGATCACATGGCAAGACCTAACGTAGTGGCCCGCAATGGCCTTTGGAGAGCGGTAGCGCGAGTCCGGCTCTGTCAGGTGGCAGAGTGGAGGCGAACACAATGGACCGTTTGCGATCGATGACTGAATCGTCGGTTGGGTTCGCACGTGCCCCATACACCGTCGGTTTGCCGATCGGCCGGACCTTGCCCAACCAGCCGTACCGGACAAGAGGGTGGAGGAACGGGATGACCGTCTCTCAGCGGGAATGCATTCGTTATGCGCCGGAGCCAGCCTTCTTCGCGTCCACATCCCCAAGCGGGATATCGAGGATGCGGGCCGCGTTGCCGCCGAAGATCAGTTGCAGCTCGTCATGGCTCATGTTCATGAACCGGCAGATGCGCAACTGGTCCTGAAGGTACCGCAACGCGAATCCGCGTGGGAACCAGCTCGAATCGCTGCCGAAGATGATCCGCTCCGCGCCGATCGTCTCGTAGAAGCGCTGGAACAGGTCGTCGAGTGTCAGCTTGTACGGCATCCACCGCACCCACTGGTTGGACCCTGACGAATCGACCGAGACGTTCGGACACGACCAGCAGAGGAACAGCAGGTCGGTCACGTGCTGAATGCCAAAGTGCGGGATTACGAAGTCGACCGTTGGGAAGTCCCGCGCAACGGGCTCCAGCACCGCCGGCGAGATGTTCGGGTGGTAGGACACGCCCCCGGCCGCCCCAAGCATCCCGAAATGACACAGCACCGGAATCCCGAGCCGCTCGCACGCTTCCCACACCGGATACAGCGAGCGATCGTTGATCAGGATTGGGATCGTCGGCGCCAGGAGCTTGAGCCCCTTGAGACCCTGCTCGGCGACGGCCCGCTTGAGTTCGTCCGCCGCGTCCGGCCGGGTGATGTCGTGATGGGCGAAGCCGACAAAGCGATCCGGGTACATCCGGACGACACGCGCCAACTCGTCGTTGTCCCGGCCGGTGACGAATCCGATCCGCTCGATTCCATAGGTGTCCAGCTCCGCGGCCCACCTCGTGGCCTGGTCCTCGCTGGACCGTGGCTCCGTTTCCGGTTCCGGAAAGTCGAACGCCAGACGCCACTGCTGGCGCGTCTTCGCCAGCTGCTCGTCCCGGAACCGCTGGCGCTCGACCGCGGCGGGGTTATCGATCCGGCCCGTCTCACGGCTGCGATTGCCCCCCTGGCTGGCGTCACCCCGGATCGGGAAGTGGGCGTGAAAATCGATGATGTGCAGATCCTGGAACATTCTTGCCCTCTACCCCCGCCGAGCCATGAAACCTGAATCGTCCAGCCGGACGGCGTGGACGCGGAAGAGTCACATGGTAGCAAGCGACCATGCGGCTGTCGCCCATGGCTCCGTGCCCTCCCTAGCACCTGCTGCAATTCAGAGCGCAACGATGGACCACTTTCGCTCGCAGACGATGGCGACGCCATAGAGCGAAAGCGGTCCGTCAATCCCGCGGGACTTGAGGGCCACGGTGTGATGCGACCCAGTCCGCCCGTCATGATGGTGAGAGCCCCTGATCAGCCTTCCCGTAGGCTCTCCACCACCGGTTGTCATTCGGAGCAAAGGGCCGCATAGAACGGGCCTGGACGACGACCATCCGCACCGCCCGGATCGACCGGATCGACCGGAGCGGGATTCGTCCTCAGACGCTCTCCCCGAATCGCAGGGCGACCTCGCGATACAACGCCACGGCGGCGATCAGGTCCTCGACCGGGACAGATTCGTCGACGGCGTGCGCATTCGCGATCGACCCGGGTCCGAACACGATGGCCGGGATTCCGCCCTCCTGGAACTTGCTGGCATCCGACCCGTACGGGACCCGGATTGGCGTGGAGTCGAGACCCACTGCCACACTTGCCGCGCTCGCGATGCGGACGATATCGCTCTCCGGCGCGGTTGCCAGCGAGTTCCCGACAAGCCACGGCTCCCGCC
>DASYVY010000347.1:0-5714 GCA_035936535.1 Thermomicrobiales bacterium
TGAATGAGCACGGCGGGGTCGATATCGCCGCTGCGAGTGCCCATCACGAGGCCCTCCAGGGGCGTCATGCCCATCGATGTGTCGATCGACTTCCCCGCCCGCACGGCACAGGCGGACGCGCCATTGCCGATGTGCAGGACGATCGTGTTGAGCTCCTCGATTGGCCGACCGAGGAACGCCGCGATCGCCCCTGCCACGAACTTGTGGGACGTGCCATGGAAGCCGTATTTGCGGATCCCGTGCGCCGCCGCCAGGCTGGTGTCGATGGCGTAGGTATACGCCTCCGGCGGCATGGTGTGGTGGAACGCCGTATCGAACACCGCCACATGCGGGATATCCGGGAAGGCGGTTCTGGCCGCCTGGATGCCGAGCAGGTTAGCGGGGTTGTGGAGCGGCGCGAGCGGGCTGATCTCCTCGATGGCCGCCACGACGCGGTCGTCGATCGGTACCGGCGCAACGAACCGCTCTCCTCCCTGGACGACGCGATGGCCTGCGGCCGCGAGGGGGATTTCACGGAGGTCCGGGCCGTAGGTCGCGCAGGCGTCCAGCATGCTGGCGAAACCGGCGTGGTGATCGGGAATCCGGCTCTCGCTGCCTGCGGTTCCGCTGGGGCCGGTGTGGGTGCTGAGGCTCCGGTCGCTCCCGATCCGCTCGATCAGTCCCGACGCGAGGACGCTCTCGCCGTCCATCTCCAGGATCTGGTACTTGATGGAGGAGGACCCCGAGTTCACCACCAGCACGATGGTCATGCCTGCGCGTCTTCCTGCGCCTGGATCACCGTGATCGCCACGGTGTTGACGATGTCCTTGACGAGGGCGCCCCGCGACAGATCGTTGACGGGCTTCCGAAGACCCTGGAGCACCGGACCGATCGCGAGCGCCCCGGCGCTGCGCTGGACCGCCTTGTACGTGTTGTTGCCCGTGTTGAGATCCGGGAAGATGAACACGGTGGCGCGGCCGGCGACACCGGAGCCCGGCATCTTGACCGCGGCCACCGTAGCGTCAGCCGCGGCGTCGTACTGAATCGGTCCCTCGACCGGTAGGTCCGGCTGCCGCTGTCGCACGATCGCGGTTGCCTCCCGTACCTTGTCGACATCATCACCCGTCCCCGATTCGCCGGTGGAATACGAGAGCATCGCCACCCGAGGCTCGATCCCGAAGCGGGCGGCGGTCCGCGCGGACGACATCGCGATGTCCGCCAGCTGCTCGGCCGAGGGATCGGGATTGATCGCGCAGTCGCCATAGACCAGCACACGGTCCTCCAGGCACATCAGGAAGACGCTGGAGACGATTAAGACGCCGGGGACGGTCCGGATGATCTCGAACGCCGGTCGGATGGTGTGCGCGGTGGTGTGCACGGCGCCGGAGACCATGCCATCGGCCAGACCCAGCTGAACCATCACCGTTCCAAAATACGAGACGTCGGTGACGATCTCCCGGGCGCGCTCGACGGTCATGCCCTTATGGGCGCGAAGGGTCGCGTATTCCTGCGCGAACCGCTCGACCAGCGCGGGATCGGACGGGCTGAGCAGGCGGGCAGCGGAGAGGTCGATACCCAGCCTGAGCGCGCGAGCCTCGATGTCCGCCGGATCGCCGAGAATGGTCAGCTCGGCTGCTCCACGCTGGAGGATGATGGCGGCGGCACGCAGGACCCGGTCATCATCCCCCTCCGGCAGGACGATGTGCCTGCGATTGCTCCGTGCCCGTTCGAGAAGCTGGTATTCGAACGCCAGTGGCGTCACGATGTCGTCCCGGGCGACGTCGACGATCGCCATGACGTGTTCGCAATCGACGTGCTTCTCGAACAGCGAGATCGCGAGATCCCGCTTGCGTTCGGACTCCGCGGCGAGCCTGCCCCGGGTGCGCGTGATTCTGAGCACGGTCTCGAACGTGTTGAGTTCCGTCTTCACGATCGGCAGCGTGGCGGCGGACCCGGCCATCAACCGCTCGATCGGCGGAGAGATCTCGAAGCCACCGTTGAGGATGATGCCGGAGAGGTCGGGAAAGGTGCCGGCATCATGTGCCATCAGCACCGCCAGGAGCACCTCCGACCGGTCTCCCGGGACCACCACGGCGGCTCCTTCGCTGAGCCGGGCAAGCACGTTCTCCATGGACATCGCCGAGACCACAACGCCCATCACCTCCCGGCTCAGGAAGTCCCTGTCGCCGCGGTAGAACGTGCCGTCGATGGCGGTCATGACGGCTGCCAGCGTCGGCGCCACAAGCACGGCGTCTTCTGGCAGTGCCCAGACGGGTATCTGGACCGAAGGCCCGATTGCCCGGGCAACGGCGGCTATGATCCCGTCCAGATCATCCGGGTCTGCCCTGTTGACGATCACCGCCGCCAGCTGGGCGTGTTCCGACTCCAGCTCGGTGATCGCGATCTCGGCTGCTTGAAACATCTCCTCCCGGTTGCGAGCCGCACCTGTCAGCGCCTGGGCGTTGCTGGCCGCGTTCGCGTCGTGGCTCCGCCCTCCCAGTGCGAGAAGCACTGGCGCCCCCAAATTGGCGGCGATACGGGCGTTGTAACTGAGCTCGGTGGGTGACGAGACATCGGTATAGTCCGAACCGAGGATGATAACGACATCGTAATCGCGCTCGATCGCTCGATAGCGGGCGATGATCCGGGAGAGGGCACCGTCGGGATCGGCATGCACCTCCTCATAGGTAGCGCCGATAGAGCCGGCGGCAGGCCGGGGGTTCCCGATCTGGTCGAGCAGCAGATCCAGGATGTAATCGCTTCCGATTCCGGATCGGGAGACGGGCCGGTAGATGCCGATGGAGCGACCCGATCGAATCAGGGTTGTCAGCACCCCGAGAGCGACGATCGACTTTCCCGTATTGCCTTCGGACGATGTGATGTAGATGCCTTGGGCCATGCCCCTGCTTTCACGTACTGCAGCGATGTCGGTGGCCGGATGAGCCAGGCGCGTGGCATTCGCATCACGACGGTACCAGTCTAGCGAAGTGCGGACCAGGCGGGAGCCGGCGCCCTCCGCAGGTGCCAGCTCCCGCCTCCCATGCCCGGTGCTCGATATACTGCCTGGCATGGAGCGTCCCGGGGTTACGTCAGTGCAGACGGAAGGAAAGCCAGCGAATGACCGATGTGATCGCGGGAGAGCCGCCTGTGGAACGTGAGCGGCGGACAAAATCGGATCATCTCGCCGAGCTCCAGGCGGAGATCGCTGGCCAGCATGCGGCCGCCAGCGAGAAACAGGCGTCACGTGGCAAGCTCAGCGCCTGGGACCGCGTGGCCGCATTGCTCGATGACGGCTCGTTCATCGAGCTCGATCCGTTTGTTCGCCACCGGGCCAGCCAATTCGGGATGGACCGCTCCCGCCCGTTCGGAGACGGTGTCGTCACCGGATTCGGCACCATCGAGGGGCGACGGGTTGCCGTCTTCTCCCAGGATTTCACGATCTTCGGCGGTTCCCTCGGTGAAGCCTTTGCCGAGAAGATGGTCAAGCTGATGGACGCCGCCGAGCGATATGGCTGCCCGGTAATAGGCATCAATGATTCCGCCGGCGCGCGGATCCAGGAAGGCGTCGAGGGGCTCGCCGGCTACGGCGACGTATTCTTCCGGAACGTGCGTGCTTCCGGTGTGATCCCGCAGATCTCGATCATCGCCGGGCCGTGCGCCGGCGGCGCCGTGTACTCGCCGGCGATGACGGATTTCATCTTCATGGTCGAGGGCATCGGACAAATGTTCATCACTGGTCCCGATGTGATCAGGACAGTCACCGGCGAGGAGATAACCCATGAGGAGCTCGGCGGAGCAGCCACGCACGCCGGAAAGAGCGGCGTCGCCCACTTCACGGCGGCGGACGAAGCCGACCTGTTCGACCAGGTCCGGCACCTGCTCAGCTTTCTTCCCTCCAACAACCTGGACGATGCCCCGCTGGTCGACGTCGACGACGATCCGGAACGGGAGAGCCCGGAGCTGGACGCGATCGTCCCGGAGAACACCTCACGCCCGTACGATATGCATGATGTGCTGCGGACCGTGGTCGATGACGGGGAGTTCATGGAGGTGCAGGCCGCGCACGCGATGAACATCATCACCGGCTTCGGTCGCCTGGACGGGCAAAGCGTCGGCATCGTCGCCAACCAGCCGAATGTGCTGGCGGGCACGCTCGATATCGACGCCAGTGTCAAGGGCGCGCGGTTCGTACGATTCTGCGATGCCTTCAACATCCCGCTGGTCACGTTCGTCGATGTCCCTGGCTTTCTGCCGGGAGCGGAGCAGGAGTACCGCGGGATCATCCGGCACGGCTCGAAGCTGCTCTATGCCTATTGCGAGGCGACGGTGCCGAAGCTGACGGTGATCACCCGCAAGGCCTATGGGGGAGCGTACGTCGTGATGTGCTCAAAGCACACGGGCGCCGACTTCAACGTCGCCTGGCCGACGGCGGAGATCGCGGTGATGGGGCCGAGCGCGGCGGTCGGGCTGGTGTTCCGGCGGGAGCTCAACGGGTCGGCTGACCCCGAGGCCCGGCGCAAGGAGCTTGTCTCGGAGTACGAGGACCTGTTCGCCAGCCCCTATCAGGCGGCGTCACGCGGATACATCGATGACGTGATCGAGCCGCGAAGGACCCGTGCGTGGCTGATCCAGGCACTCAGGCTGGCAAGCTCGAAGCGAGTCGGTGTGCCGAGCCGCAAGCACGGAAACATCCCCCTGTGAGCGGCGGGACACCTGGCCTCGATGCCGGCGTGGATAGCGACGAGCCCCGGCCTCTGCTTCGTATAACCCCGGAACCTTCGGAGGAGGAACTGGCAGCGATCGCCGCGGCGGTGGTCGCGCTCAGCCAGGCCCGGGTGACAGTTGACGGAGGCGACGCGGCGCCGGAGGACCGGTGGCGCACGGCCGCGAGGCGCGAGGCGCTGCGATCGCCGCTGCACCCTTCGGTCCCTTGGCGATAACACAGGAAACACAACGGGCGCTATTCCCACCGGCGGAGCTTCACGGCGCTCATACGCGTCCATCACTGGCGGAATCTGGAAGGGGAGCCGGTGCCGCGCATTATTGCGGCACTTCTGGCGGCCCATCGACAGAGCTGCGGGACGTCGCCACGGCCAATGCCAGCCTCTGGGCTGATTGGGGGCCGATGACACGCCTACCTAGCTGGTTGCAGTGTCGGCACAAGTACCGGGCCAAGCGATTGAGTGAGCTGAGACCGGCAGTGGGATGGCGCATTTCAAGGCACGGCTCTTTGAACCGCAATGGCATCCTTGGCAGGGTTGGCCGACGAGGGGAGACGTTTCGGCGACGTTATTTCCTGTCCCCTTGACGGCTTGTGCCTATCGATAATCGGTGTTGATTCCATGCATCCTGCTGAGGTCTGGGTTGACTCTCACTATTCGTTGGTCGCCAAAGGACACCGCCGGTAGCGCGCATTGCTGCAGTGCTACCGGCGGTCCATGTCACCTGCGGAGCCTAACTTCAGCCCAGCGGCTTACCTCGAACACTGACTAATACGGCTCTGAGCATGGAGGACAAACCTTGGGCGGATCACTACCGGCCTCAATCTGCTGCACCAGCTGGAGGCGGTCGTAGGTGATCCATTCCTCGATGATCATCCCACGTGTGAAGCGCAGGACGGTGATCCCATCCAGCGAGACGGAAGCTCCTGTAGCGGCAATATCCTGAAAGGGCTCGTCCTGGGTTCCGGTCATCACCCAACTGGCGACCACCGTGTCACCATCGGACATCAGATC
>DASYVY010000348.1:0-12579 GCA_035936535.1 Thermomicrobiales bacterium
GCGTTCGGACTGGGGACAGCTCAACCACAACTATCTGGGATTCCCCGAGGGGATCAGCATCGTGGAGCTCGGCGAACGTGGCAGGGAGCAGGCAGAGCGGTATGGAGCCCGCATCTTTGACACCCAAGTCGCGTCAGTAATCCAGGACGATCATGGCTTCGTCACGACCGCGGCTGGGATGACCCACCACTCGCGTGGTGTCATTCTCGCCACAGGAGTCACGGATCGGTGGGTCGAGTTTCCCGGTTTTCACGACTACATCGGCAAGACCATGCACTGGTGCATCGTCTGTGATGGCTTTGAGATGCAGCGCAAACGCGTCCTGGTCGTGGGAAACGATGCGCATGCGGCAGAGCTGGCGATCCAGATGCTCGGCTTCAACGTAGCCGACGTGACCGTCCTTACCAATAGTGGCGCGCTAGGGTTGCAACCGGCGACGGTCCAGGAGCTCCACGATCGCGGCATCCGGCTGATCGTAGATCGTCTGGTTGATGCAACCGCCAGGAAGAAAGGCTTCTTTCGGTCGGTACGGCTGGAAGGGGGCGAGGAGATTGAGCTCGATCATCTGTTCAGTGCGCAAGGCGCTGAACCCAACACGGAGCTGGCGCGCGCGCTCGGAGTAGAGCTCAACGCAGAGGGGTACATCAAGGTCGACACCGAGGCCAAGACGAGCGTCCCCGGTGTCTATGCGGCAGGGGATGTGACACGCCTGTTCTCGCACCAGGTCCTGACCGCGGCCCATGAGGGAGGGACCGCGGCCAGCGCTCTCAACCACGCACTGTACCAGCAAGATAATGAAGCATTTCAAGCCGGCCGCGTCGCCATCGGTGCGGTTACGTCGTAGGGCCACGGGGGCGTCGGGACGTCGACAGACGTTCATCTCGGGATGAACGTCCGTTCATTCGCGCCCCTCCCTGACCGATGAATACACAGGTATCCGTCTGGTTATGGACCGGCGAGCGCCTGGAACATGACCGCGCTCGCATTCTCTTCAGCGTAGCGAAGGTCCCATTCCGTGGAGAACAGGATCACCGGTCGCCCCGTCCGGTCCTCGGCCCGCATCCTTCCCCGGCCGTTTCCGATCGCGGTGATCTCGGCATCGTCGCCGGCTACCCAGCGTGCCGCCGAATAGCCAAGCGGCTCCATGACGGTCTCGACGTTGTACTCCGCTTCAAGCCGGTAGCGCACGACATCGAACTGGAGCGCACCGACCGCCGCCATGATCGGCTCCCGGCTGCCGGAGCTGACGGGATAGAAGAGTTGGATCGCGCCTTCCTCCTCGATCTGCGTCAGTCCCTTCAGGAACTGCTTGTATCGATCGGCCCTGGCATGCCGGAGAAGCGCGAAGAACTCCGGCTGGAAGCGCGGCAACGGTGGAAACGTGCCGACATCCTCGGAACTTATCGTATCCCCGATGGTGAACGTCCCAGGATTGATGAGGCCGACGACATCGCCGGCGTAGGCTTCGTCGACCACTTCGCGATCCTGCCCGAAGAGCCGCATCGGGCGTGCCAGCCGCACGTTCCGCTTCATTCGCGGGTGCCACGCTTCCATATCGCGCTCGAACTTGCCCGAGACAACTCGCAGGTAGGCGACTCGGTCGCGATGACGCGGGTCCATGTTCGCCTGGATCTTGAACACGAAACCCGAGAAGACGGCATCGGTCGGCTCCACGTCGCCCGCCGTCGTCTCGTGGGGACGTGGCTGCGGCGCGTGCTCGATGAAGCTGTCGAGAAAGAGCTGGACGCCGAAGTTGGTGAGCGCGGACCCGAAGCAGACAGGAGTCAGAGTTCCGGCGTGAACCGCCTCCAGGTCGAATGGCGTGCCCGCCAGGTCCAGCAGTTCCATCTCCTCACGGAGCTGCTCGGCAAGGGCTGTCCCGATCCGTTCGTCCAGCACCGGATCGTCCAGCCCTGCCATCTGCACCGGCACCGGCTTCGCACCGTGCTGGGTGCGCTCGAAGAGATGCACCGTCCGCGACACGCGGTCATACACTCCCCGAAAGTCCGGACCATCGCCGATCGGCCAGTTAAGCGGATACGTCTGCAGGCCCAGCGTCTGCTCGATCTCATCCATCAGCTCGAGCGGCTGCTGGCTGGGACGGTCGATCTTGTTGATGAAGGTGAAGATCGGCGTGTGCTGGCGGCGGCAGACCTCGAACAGTTTCAAGGTCTGGGGCTCGATCCCGCGCGCGCCATCAAGCACCATCACCGCGCTGTCGACAGCCGTGAGTGTGCGGTACGTATCCTCGGAAAAGTCCTGGTGACCGGGAGTATCGAGCAGGTTGAGCTGGTATCCGTGATAGGGAAATGCGAGCACCGTTGACGTGATCGAGATCCCCCGTTCACGCTCCATCTCCATCCAGTCGGAGGCGGCATGGCGCTGCGTGCGTCGTGCGGTCACCGATCCGGCAAGCTGGACGGCTCCGCCATAGAGCAGCAGCTTCTCGGTCAGGGTGGTCTTTCCCGCGTCGGGATGGGAAATGATCGCGAACGTGCGCCGCCGCCGAACTTCCCGATCGAGTTCGGCCTGCAGTGAGGCGGGTCTGCTCGTGTCGGCAGGCGCCAGTGTATTCACTTGGCTCATGGTGGTCCTCAGTCTGTCAACTATCCAATGTCAGCATGCACGCGGGAGGAGGGAGCCGAGAAGAGGGGCGACGAGGGCCGGGCCGGCTCGGTGGCGCCAGCAGCACCATGCCCCCTTGAATCAATCGCGTCCGCGTTGCCGGACGCTCTCCGCGGGCTGGCGGGTGATCGGCTTCAAATAGAGGAGGAACTCGTTCATCCCGACCTTGAGCACACGGTTGATGTGGTACTTGGTTTGCCGCGCGCTGTCCCGGAAGATGCCGCCTGCCTGGAACTGGCTGAGCCGCATGTCGCGCATCGTCCGCGACACGATCTCGTAGGTCAGCCGATCGCAACTGCGGCAGGTGAAGTACTGATCGCGCTCATCGGTCGGACCGACGAATCCCCGATGGACGAAATGGGTATCGGTGCTCCCGCACCAGGGACAACGGCGCTCGTCAGCCCGTGGTGCGGTTGATCTGGCGGCGGACGGCTCGGAGCCTGATCGGCCAAGCGCAGGGGAACGCCGCTCTGGATGGAGGTCATTCACGCTGTCTTCGCTCATATCAACTGCTCACCCATTCCGGCGGATCCGCACACACTTCGGACGAGAAGGCGGGGGTGCGAACCGATAGTCCGTTCGTGCTCACGCAATGGTACATCACCCGGCGAGCACGTCGTTGGTCCAGGGCCATCGCTCACGGGGTTGCCTAATATACCCCACAGGGGTATAATTGAAGGGCTGAGGAGTCCGGATACACAGGATATGGGGAACGAGACATGGTCACGAGGCAGCAACCTCAGTCGATAGCCGAAGCCGGGTTGGTCGAGACATCCTTTCCCGTCGAGGGCATGACCTGCGCCGCCTGTGTGCGCCGCGTCGAGCGCGCCCTGACCAAGGTGGACGGCGTTGCCAATGCCAGCGTCAACCTCGCGACCGAACGCGCGACCGTCTCCGCCGATCCCACACAGGTCTCGGGAGATGACCTCAAGGCTGTTATTGCCAAGGCGGGGTATTCCGCCCCGACGATCAGCCTTCCCTCGCCAACCGCGCATGGTGGCACGACACAGGACGCCGTCTTCGATATCGAGGGCATGACCTGCGCGGCCTGCGTGCGCCGCGTCGAGCGTGCCCTGACCAAGGTCGAGGGCGTCGCCAGTGCCAGCGTGAATCTTGCGACCGAACGTGCCTCCGTCACATTCGATCCCGCGATTGCATCACCGGGCGAGCTTGAGTCCGCCGTCGCCAGGTCGGGCTATTCCGCCACCCCGGTTGTGCAGGAAGCGCCGCCCCAACCGGCATCGGAAACCGCGGATGCCACGCCTCAGGAGGATGAGGTCGATGGCCGCGAACTGGCTCGCGATGCCGCGATCGCCAATCTCAAGCTGAAGTCGCTGGTCAGCCTTGCGGTAGGCATCGTCATGATGCTCCTGATGTACGTCCCGGTCCCTGTATCGGAACAGACGCTGGCTCCGCTGCTGCTGATCGCCGCGACGGTCGTCCAGTTCTGGGCCGGGCGAATCTTCTACGTTCAGACCTGGGCAGCCGCCCGCCACCGCACCACCAACATGAACACCCTCGTCGCGGTCGGTACCAGTGTCGCGTACGGCTACAGCGCCTTCGTCACGCTCTGGCCGCATCTCGCGGTGCGCTGGGACCTGCCCTACAACCTCTATTACGAAACGGCGGTCATCATCATTGCCCTGATCCTGATGGGACGCTGGCTGGAAGCCCGTGCCCGCAAGCACACCGGCGATGCGATTCGTGCCCTGATGGGGTTGCAGGCCCGGACGGCCCGGGTGATCCGCGGTGGCGTCGAACGGGACATCCCGATCGAGCAGGTGATGGTCAACGACCTTGTCCGCGTCCGGCCCGGCGAGAAGGTGCCCGTCGACGGCGTGATCACTGAGGGCCGGTCAGCCCTTGACGAGAGCATGTTGACCGGGGAAAGCCTGCCCGTCGACAAGGCCCCCGGTGACAGTGTCATCGGCGCCACGCTGAATCGCACCGGCGCCTTCGTCTTCCGGGCGACACGGGTCGGCAAGGACACCGCGCTCGCCCAGATCGTTCGGCTCGTCGAGGACGCCCAGGGTTCCAAGGCACCGATGCAGCGCCTCGCCGACACGATCGCGAGCATCTTCGTTCCGGTGATTCTCATGATCGCCGCACTCACGTTCGGTACCTGGATCGCGGTCGGGCCCGATCCGGTGCTGTCCTACGCCGTGACTGCGACCGTCGCGGTGCTGGTGATCGCCTGCCCATGCGCCCTTGGGCTCGCCGCGCCGACCGCGATCATGGTCGGAACCGGCAAGGCGGCCGAGAACGGCATCCTGATCCGGAGCGGCGAGGCGCTCGAGATCGCCCGCAAGATCGACACGATCGTGCTCGACAAGACCGGTACCCTGACGCGCGGAAAGCCCTCCGTCATCGGTACCTTCCCGGTGGCCGGGATGCGCGAGCAGGACGTGTTGCGGCTTGCCGCCGCGGCGGAGCGATCGTCCGAGCACCCATTGGGTGAGGCGATCGTCAACGCCGCCGATGCGCAGGGAATCTCCCTGCCGGACGTGTCCGCGTTCGACTCGGTCACCGGCAAGGGCATCATCGCAACGGTCGAAGGGCGCCTCGTCGTGATCGGCAACCAGGCGCTGATGAGCGATCACGGTGTGGACCTGGCAGCTATGGATGTCGCCGCCGCGGCGCAGGCGAGGTCGGGTGCGACGCCGATGTTCGTCGCGATCGATGGGGAAGCCGCCGGCCTGATCGCCGTCGCCGATACCCTGAAGCCGGAATCCTCCGAAGCGGTAGCACAGCTCAAGGCCCTCGGTCTCGACATCTGGATGCTCACGGGCGACAACGAGGCGACGGCTCGCGCGATCGCGACCCAGGTGGGCATCGAGCGTGTCCTCGCCGGGGTCCTGCCTGGCCAGAAGTCCGGCAAGATCGGCGAGCTCCAGGCGGGTGGACGGGTCGTGGCGATGGTCGGCGACGGGATCAACGACGCCCCAGCCCTGGCCCAGGCGGATCTGGGAATGGCAATCGGGACCGGCACCGATGTGGCGATGGCGGCTTCCGACATCACCCTCATCGGCGAGGATCTGCGCTCGATCGTGACCGCCATTGGCCTGTCGCGCCGCACGGTCAATACGATCAAGCAGGGATTGTTCTGGGCCTTTGCCTACAACATCGCGCTGATCCCGATCGCGATGGGCGCGCTCTATCCCGCCTTCGGCATCCTGCTCAGCCCGGTCCTCGCCGCAGCCGCAATGGCGATGAGCAGCGTCAGTGTCGTCTCGAATGCGCTTCGACTGCGGAACTTCCGGCGCCCGGCCACCGCGCGAGACATTCTCCACCCACCGACGGCGGAACGGGTGCGCGAGTGGGGCTACCTCGCCGGGATCGCGGTGCTTGCCCTGAGTATCGGGGCAGCGGCGATCTGGCTTGGGGAGAAATCCGGGATGGGCGTCAGCGGGAACGACCATCAGCTTGAGATCGTGCAACCAGCCGAAGAGATGGACGACACAACGACCCACGGGGATTAGGCATCAACTCACGCCCAGCACGCTGTAATACCCAGCGGGGGTATACTCAATGGGCTACGGAGCAGGGAGCGGCACGGAGCCATCCTTAACGTGAACTCAGGAAAGGACCGTCCAGCATGGCATCACCCACGACGGAACACATTACCCTCACGGCACCGGATATCAGCTGTGGTCATTGCGTCAGCACCGTCCAGCAGGCGGTTGGCGAGATCGCGGGTGTCGAAGCCGTGATGGCTTCCGCGGACACTAAGGTGATCGATGTTCGATTCGACCCCCAGGTAGTGTCGGTCGACAAGATCGAAGCCGTCCTCGACGACGCTGGCTACCCCGTTCAGAAGTAGGATCGACGGTACCAGCTCAGATACTGGAAGTTGACAGCAATCGCCGGTTCCGATCCAGGGACCGGCGGTTGCCGTTCTTGCCCATCCTTGCCTCGTATGCACCAGCATCGTCCCGCAAGCAAAGGTTCCGGTGGGATAGACGATGCCCAGAAATTCGGCACCGCATCGAGCCGCGGCGTGACCGGGACCTTGGGCAGATGAGTCGCGGGCGGTCGCATCAATCATGCGCCTGCCCGCTGCGCCTTGCCGCTGGGAGACAGGGCGGAAACCTTGCATCCCGCTGGAACGCGATGTGCGCGTCTGTTCTTGTCACACGAACGCGGATAGCCCTACCCTCTTCCGGCGCCGGTCCACTTGCTCCACAATGGTGGTGCCCCTGGCGAAACCCGGGAGCGCCCCGGGGAAGGCAAGCCATGATCTTCCGGATACCGGAGTGAAATGGTGAAGCAGGTCGTTCCACGACGGACAGGCCGATATCCGGAGCAGATGCAGGAGACGCCATGTCGACGACACCCGAACAGCCAATAACCGCGATCGACGTCGATCTGCAGACGAAGGCACACAAGCAAGGGCTCGTCGACGAGATGCTCGCCGACCGCCAACTAATCGTCGTCTCCAACCGGGGACCGGTAACGTTCACGCAGGCGTCCGATGGCGAATTCACCGCTCGCCAGGGCAGTGGTGGCCTGGTCACGGCGGTGAGCGCCGTGCTCCAGGGACACCAGGCGATCTGGATCGCCGCCGCCATGACCGATGGCGACCGGCAACGTGCACTGGCCGCGGCGGAGCAGAATGAAACGCTGATCGCTCCCCAAGGCGTGAAGTCCCGGTTCAAGCTCCGGTTCGCCCTGCCAAGCCCCGAGTCGTACAACCAGTACTACAACGTTATCAGCAATCCGCTGCTGTGGTTCCTCCAGCACTACCTGTGGGATACCCCACGCTCTCCGGACATCACCCACGAAACGTGGCGAGCCTGGCGGGAAGGCTACGTCCCGGTGAATCAGCTCTTTGCCGATGAGATCGTTGTGGCCTGCGAGCAATTCGAGCGCGAGCCGATCATCATGCTCCAGGATTACCACCTCTATCTCGTCGGTGGCATGATCCGCGAGAAGCGGCCGCACGCGATCCTTCAGCATTTCGTGCATATCCCTTGGCCGGATCCGGACTACTGGCGCCTGCTGCCGATGGAGATGCGGCAGAGCATCTGCGAGGGCCTCCTCGGCTGCGATATCGTCAGCTTCCAGATTCCCGACCATGCACGAAGCTTTATGTATACGTGCGAGACGTACGTGCCCGGCTGCAGCATAGACTATGCGAGCAGCTCCATCACCTGGAACGATCGTACGATCGAGGTCCGCTCCTACCCGATCTCGATTGATGCCGAAGCGGTCCGGCGAACCGCCTACAGTCAGGAAGCCCGCGCCTACGAGCGTTACCTGCCGAATCACTGGAACGAGTTCACGATCCTGAGAGTCGACCGGGCCGAGCCGAGCAAGAACATCGTTCGCGGTTTCCACGCCTATGACCGGTTTCTCGAAACGCATCCTGAGTTCCAGAATCGGGTCAACTTCATCGCCGTCACCCAGCCGTCTCGCATGGACGTCGAGGAATATCGCGATTACCTCGATGACATGAGCGCCACGGTGGGCCGGATCAACGCGCGCTACGCCAACGTCGAGACAGGCTGGCAGCCGATCCAGGTCATTATGGGCGAGAGCTATCCCCGGGTGCTCGCGGCAATGAAGTGGTACGACGTACTGCTGGTCAACTCGATTATCGACGGCATGAATCTCGTCGCCAAGGAAGGCGCCCTGATCAACGAGCGGAGCGGCGTGATCGTGCTCTCGGAGGGGGCCGGGGCGGCGCTTCAGCTTGGAGAGTGCGCACTGCTGGTGTCTCCGGCCGATGTCGAGGGTACCGCGGAAGCCATCTACCAGGCGCTGACGATGCCGATCCAGGAGCGGCAGCGCCGCGCTCAACGCCTACGCCGCCTCGTGGAGCGGGACGACGTGAGCGTCTGGTTTCGCGATCAACTCGCGGACATCGCCCAGAACGCGATCGACAAGGAGCTTACCGCCGGTCGCTCAGGTAACCAGGTCGCCTGAGCCGGATTGGAATACCGGCGGATGGGCAGCGGTGCTGACAGATCTTTCCCTGCCCCACATTGGCCCAGACAGCCACCACGCCCCTTACTTGCCTGGAGACGTTACGGGACCCGCCATGGTCCTGACCCAAGGCGAACACGATCCAGGAACCGCAGGGCTGGGGTTCCGCCCCGTACGAGCGGCACATGCGGCGAGAACAAGCCCAATAAGGGAGGCGGGTCACCGCCCGGCCAGGCTGGACCGGAAGCTTGAACCAGCGTGAGCGGGAAGTCGTCGCGCGCATCCTGTCGGTAATGCCCCAGTCCGACTCAGGTTCAAGACTTGCCATGGCAGCAATTCCAAGTCAGGAACCGTAGTGGGGCGGACGGGCGCCTGGCGGAGAGTCCCGGTTTGGTCGCCAAGCAAGGGCGTTAGCAGCAGACCGGAGGAGCGTTCCGCGTCCGCCGACCTGTTAGCCGGAGTGGTTGCACGACCCTGTTGACGAGATGACATGCCCGCTCATGAGTCAGGCCGCTGACGGAGGGGGCGGTCCGATCCGTACGTGGAGGCGCTCGCCTTGAGGACCGAACAAGGCAAGGATCTCGGTCGGGGCTGGGCCGGGGTTGCCCAGCCAGTGGGGAGTCCGCGTGTCGAACCCGGCGACTTCGCCTGCGGTCAGGATGAGATCGTGTTCGCCCAGGACCAGGCGCAGCCGTCCCGAGAGAACGTAGAACCAGTCATAGCCCTCGTGGACCTGCTGATCCGGCTCTCCGGCGGGCCAATGGGGAGGGATGATGATTGTGTAGGCCTGCAGGCCACCCGGACGTCGTGTCAACGGGACGAAGGTCATCCCGTTGCGAACGATCGGGCGCGGCCGGACACGAGGGTCCTCGGTCGGCGGCACGTCGACCAACTCGTCCAGCGTGACCTGATAGTCGCGAGCCAATGGAAGCAGGAGCTCAAGGGTAGGGCGGCGCTGTCCCGCTTCCAGCCGGGAAAGGGTGCTGACCGAGATCCCGGTCGAGAGGGAGACCTGGCTCAGGGTCGCCCCCCGCTGTTCGCGAAGTGCCCGCAACCGGGAGCCTACCGATTGGAGTACCTGGTCGAGCGAATCTCCGCTACTGGGCTGATGCGCGAGGGCATCATCGTTCACAACACCGAATGCTAAAGCCGCCCACCCGTTTGTCAAGCGTCAAGCCGGAGCGCGAACGGACCACCGAAGGCCCGACCTCCACTGCCCCACCCGCCTACAGCGAGGCGGGACCAACGATGGGAACTTATGTCGTCATGCAGAGGTAAGGTTCCTCCCGGGCAGCCGGAGAGGAACCTTACCTCTTCTCAGCCCCGACACCGAGGGAACGCTGGAGGCAATGGCGAGCGGCGGATCACCGGCAACGGCGGGATCCCGCCCGGTGAGCCGACATGAGTGCTCCGGACATGCACCCGACTGATCACGGGACCTTCCGCGTGGCAATCCCACCGCGCAATGCGGCGGCTGGGCAGCCCTCCGCCTCCGGAGCCCGCCTCGGGTCCGTTCGCCGATTGTTTATGCCCTGAAGGAAACGCTCGGATATTGTCGCAGCACGAAACCGTTTCGCCAACATCGTACCTTTTTTCACGAGCCGGTCGTCCTAAGCGGCATTGAGACGGCAACCGTCCACCCTGTCGGCAGGGAAAGCCACCCGGAGCCCGAGCGGGTAGCCGGGAGTCAGTCCAATCGGTCAGCGCACTTCCGTCTCGTCCCGACCTCTGGTACCGTGACGCCACGCACGACCATGGAATGGGCTGGCCCGGTCGTCGGGACGCTCGCCAGCCATGGCCTAGAAGACGGGAACCACGTCATGCGCATCAATCATGTCAAGCGACGCCTCAAGTCAGGGGAGCCTTCGATCGGGACATGGATGTCCCTCCCATCGCCGGAGGCAGCCGAGTATGTGAGCCAGCTGGGCTTCGACTGGCTGGTTATCGACGCCGAGCACAACCCGGTCGATATCAGGACGCTGGCGCAGATGTTCAGCGCGATGTCGGCGTCGGGTACGGCCCCGATGGTTCGCATTCCCTGGAACACGCCCGAGAATTTCAAGCGCGTGCTCGATGCCGGCGCATGGGGAACCGTCGTCCCGATGGTCAACACCCGGGAGGAGGCGGAGCGTGCGGTCGAGGCCTCACGCTACTACCCCGAGGGTCGTCGCAGTGTCGGCGGTGGCCGGCACGGCATGAGCTTCGGCGCGTCGTCCGCGGAGTACTACAACAACGCCAACGAGCAGGTCCTGCTTGTGCTCCAGATCGAGCACATCGAGGGCGTGGAAAACGCCGAGGAAATTCTTAGTGTCCCGGGAGTCGATGCCTGTTTCATCGGTCCCAACGATCTCGCCGCCTCGATGGGCCTCGGGTTGGGCGTGCCGCTGGAGAGCGACAACGAGCAGCTCGTTCAGGCCATCATGCACATCCGTGACACGTGCATCAAGCACGGTGTGGCTCCAGGTGTCCACACCTCCGGCGCGGAAGGCGTGAACTTCCGGATCGGTCAGGGATTCCAGTTCTGCGCAATGGCAAGCGAGCTCCGGTACATGGTCGGATTCCTCAAGCAGGATCTGGAGAAGCTTAATTGGGAAGCGTCCGACCGGGCGGGCAATGTCGACACGGAAGCGCTGGAGCAGGGCACGACCGTCCGCTACTAAATCGCCCCCGCAGGCACCGACTACGTCTTTCAGGAGTTCCTCTACCAATGACTCTCAAAGTGCTGCTGTCGTCCGCCGAAGGCGAAGGCTTCTTCCATCTGCTGGACGATGTCCCTGGGATCAGCATCGCGCGGTGCGCTCCCAGCGAAGTCATCGACCAGGTGGGCGATGTTGACGTGCTCTACGGTCACCCCTCGGCCCAGGTGCTGGAACACGCGCCAAAGCTTAAATGGATCCAGTCGCAGAGCGCCGGTGTCGAGTTCGTCGCCCGCGTTCCGCGGATCGTCGAGAGCGACATCATCCTCACCAATACCCGGGGGGCGCATGGCCCCTCGATCGGTGAGCACACGATGGCTCTGCTGCTTGCGATGACCCGGCACATTCCCGAGAGTCTTGAACAGCAGCGACGCAAGCATTGGGAACGGGGTCGCCTCTACCGGACGGCGCGCGAGGTCAACGGGTTGACCATGGGAATCATCGGCTTTGGATCGCTCGGACGGGGCATCGCCCAACGAGCCCTCGGCTTCGAGATGAACCTCCTCGCGGTCGATGCCCAGGCGATCAATGGCGAACCCCTGATCGATGAAGTCTGGCCCGTCAGCAGGCTGGATGAACTGCTCAGCCTGTCGGACGTCGTCGTGGTGTCCGCACCCCTGACACAGGAAACGACCCACCTCCTCGACGAGACGAAGCTTTCCCTGATGAAGCAGGACGCGTACCTCATCGTGGTCTCGCGGGGCGGCATCGTCGTCGAGGACGCCCTTGTCAAGCTGCTCGATGCGGGCGCCTTCGCGGGGGTTGCGATCGACGTTACCGAGCAGGAGCCCCTTCCACCCGACAGCCCGCTCTGGGAAGCGCCCCGGCTGATCCTGACACCTCATCTCGCGGGGGCTTCCGCGCCCAAGGAGCGGCGGGTGATCGAGATCTTCCGGGAGAACCTGATCCGGTTCCAGAATGGCGACCCCATGCTCAATGTCGTGGACAAGGCCAAGGGATATTAGGGTGGCAGCGCCACCGCGACGGAGCGCGGGCAAGGAGGGGACGCGCTTGCCGGACCGGGCGTATCACCTCACCGACGCGGGCAACTGGCCTTCCATCGAGCGGATCGGTTTGTTGAGCACCCGTGAGCTGCTGCAGCTTGCGGGCGTGCCGAAGGATGAGCGGGAGCGTCTGGGACGATGGCATCGTCCAGCCCGAGCGATGATCGTTCCCGGAATCACGCTCACGCACCAGCGGCCAATGCCGCCCGCGGCCCTCCGACGGTGCCTCGTGGATGGCGCCACTCCCGAGAGCTGGTATGAGCTGCTCAACTCCAGGGTGTTCTTCTGGTTTGACCCGAAGCGTCTGAACCGCCTGAGACAGGCCGGCG
>DASYVY010000349.1:0-3582 GCA_035936535.1 Thermomicrobiales bacterium
AGAGAATCCCAACGCGAGGACGGCGGTCGAGCAGTTGCCGAAAACGCAGCCGCAGGACAGCGCCCGCGTCTTCATCCCCAATGGCGACCAGATTCTCGGACGCGGCTGGGAGCAAATCCTGGTCAACAACCGGCCAGCGGCAGAGGTGTGGGCAGAAGTCGAAGCAGAGCTCGAACCGGAGGCGCAGGCCGTCCTCGAGCAGGTGCAGGCGATCGAAGGGGAGTGATACCTTGCCGGATGCGTGCTCACGCCGATGAGCGGGCCGTATCCGAGAGCGTGGTCCCTGGAGCAAAAGGGGCTCCAGGGGCCCCTTCCCGCAACGGGATCCTCCCATGCTCCTATCATCCTTCCAGGATCAACTGAAACACAGGCCACGGCGAAAATGCCGTGGCCTGTGTCGCGTCTATGACGTCGGCGGTGAAAGCCCGCCAAGCTCATGCCGGGTGATCGAGACATGGCGAACATCCGCTCCAGCGTGCTCGATCTTCACCAGGATAAAGCGATCCGGGAGCCAGTCTCCGGCGCGCTCAGGCCACTCGATTGCGGAGACACCGTCGTGCGGTTCCAGATACTGGTCGTAGCCAATGGAGTGGAGCTCGTGCGGGTCCGTCAGCCGGTACAGATCCAGGTGGTAGAGGATCAGCCGCTCGCCGCCCGGGTCCAACCCCTCATGCTCGGCAACGATCGCGAACGTCGGACTCTGGACCGGTCCCTCGATGCCGAGGCCCTGCGCCAACCCCTGCACGAGTGTCGTCTTTCCCGCGCCCAGATCGCCGTGGAGGAGCACGACATCTCCCCGATAAAGGATTCGGGAAAGTCGCTCACCGAGTTCTCGCATGCCGGCGCCCGATCGCACGACCTGTTGATCCACCGGGAACAGGTCACTCATCCGTCGGCCACGTCCCCATGCGACGCAAAGGCGACCGCCGGGTAGCCAAGCCGGACATCGACCAGGTCCCCGGCCCGGAACCGTGCGAAGGGATGTGTCCTCGCGATCAGCGTCCTCCCACTGTCGAGCCGGACCGTGGCGTTGAGATAGGGTCCGTGGAATTCCCGAGCAATGACCGTGCCCTTCGCGTCCGATGGGCGGAATCCCGCCCCCAGTTCCAGCATCTCCGGCCGGACCAGAACATCGACCGCCCCTTCGATCGGCGCAACAAGCGGATGCTGGCCCAGCTCGGTGGTCACAGTCTGCCCATGGGCCTCACCCGGAAGGAACTGCGCGGCGCCAATGAACGACGCGACCATGCGCGTCGACGGGGCGTGATACAGATCCTCTGGTGATGCGTGCTGCACGATGCGTCCATCGGACATCACCGCGACAGAATCTGCCAGGCTGAGTGCTTCCTCCTGGTCATGCGTCACCAGGATGGTCGTGGCTCCGGCCGCAACGAGAATCTCGTGTACATCACGGCGGACGTTGACGCGCAGTTCCGGATCGAGGTTGGAGAAGGGTTCGTCGAGGAGCAGGAGGTCCGGCTCCGGCGCGAGCGCCCGGGCCAGGGCGACGCGCTGTTGCTGTCCCCCGGAGAGTTCCTGGGGCATTCGCTTCCCGAACCCCCCCAGGCCGACAAGGTCGAGCACATCATCGATCCGGCCCCGGAGCCGGCTGATCCGGGAAAGGCCGAACCCGACGTTCTGGCCCACCGACAAGTGCGGAAACAGGGCGTAGTCCTGGAACACCATGCCGATGCTTCGGCGTTCCGGTGGAAGGTGCAGCCCTGGCCGCGCCACGACCTTGCCGTCGATCTCGACCGTCCCCTGATCGGCGACTTCGAGGCCGGCGATCATCCGCAGGGTTGTCGTCTTCCCGCAACCGCTCGGCCCCAGCAACGCTACGATCTGCCCGGCCGGGGCGATGAGATTCAGACGATCGACGACGACCGTGTCACGGAACCGCTTGGACAGTCCGAGACACCGCAGGGCATGCTGCTGTCCACGCGGTGCCGTCCGATGCTGATCGCTCACGAGGGCCAAGCCCCATTCACCCTGTTCCAGAATCCTGAACCGCCGCCGGATCGATTGGCCGGTTGCGTTGTCGAAGCAGCAACAGCATGTTCGGCAGCGATGATATCGCGATCAGGGCCATTGCCGGCGCCGCCGCCCGACCGTAGGCGCCGTTGGTGGTCGCCTGCCAGATCCCGGTTGCGAGCGTATCGAACCCAATCGGCGCAAGCAGGAGCGTGATCGGGAGTTCCTTCATCACCGTCAGCATCACCATCGCGAGCCCGGTCAGCACCCCCGGCCGGGCCAGTGGAATGGTGACACGGAGCAGGGTCATTGCCTGCGAGAGTCCCAGTCCACGCGCTGCCTCTTCCAACCGGGGACTGATCTGGATGAGCGACAGTCGCTCGGCCGCCACCGCCTGTGGCAGGAACCGAACCGCATAGGCGAGGACCAGCAGACCCATCGTCCCGTAGATGGGTGAGGCGAAGTTGGCCCCGAAGTAGACGAAGGCGATGGCGATTACGATACCGGGCAATGCGTAGCCGAGAAACGAAATGCGCTCGGTGATGCCCGCGAATCGACCGGGATGACGCACCACCAGCCATGCCAGCGGAAACGCCAGCGCGACCGTCACCATCCCTGCCACAAAGCCAATCCCAAGGGTATTGACCGCCTGGGCGGGAATGCGCTCGATCCTGTCTCCGGCCGAAAGCCCCTGCGCCAGCCAGTACAGCAGCACGCCCAGTGGCAGGCCAAGCGAGCAGAACGTCACCAGGCCGCAATATCCGAGGGCCAGGGGATGCCATTTGCCGAGCGATACCAGGCGCTTGTCCCGCCCGGCGCCGCTGCCGATCCGGTACCGAACCGCCGTGCCACGAATTCGGACTTCGATCACGAGCAACACGATCGTCATCGCAACCAGGACGAGCGCCAGCGCCGCCGCCGTCGTCCGATCGAAGCTAGACCGGTACTGGACGTAGACGGCACGGGTGAAGACGTCGTATCGCATCAGGGTCACGACGCCGAAATCCGAGATGGTGTAGAGCGCCGACAGCAGCGCGCCGCCGGCGATCGCCGGTCGCAACTGCGGCAGCACCACCCGGAAAAAGGACCGCATGGGTCCCAGTCCAAGGCAGCGGCCCGCCTCTTCGAGACACGGGTCCATTCCCCGGAGCGCCGCCTGGACGCCGAGGAACACGTAGGGATAGGTAAACAGGGTCAGGGCGAGCCAGCTACCCCAGAATCCGTAGATGGACGGGAGCCGCTCAATTCCGAAATGAGCGGCCAGCACCTCATGGGCCAGTCCTCGCGGCCCCAACGCCGCGATGATCGTGAGCGCACCGACATAGGAGGGAATGACCAGGGGCAACGTAACCGCCACCGACCAGAATCGCCTGCCAGCGAGAACGGTCCGGGTCGTTAGCCATGCCAAAGGAACGGCGATCACGGTGGCAGCAAGCGAGACCGACGTTGCGAGGAGCGCGGTGTTGCGGACCACCAGCATGGTCCGTTCCCGGAACAGGATGTCCGTCAGATTCGAGCCCGCGCTGGTGGCACGCATCATCAGGTACAGCAGCGGCAGCAGCATCAGCGCCGAAACGGCCAGGACGGGCACCAGGATCAGGAACGGCAGCG
>DASYVY010000350.1:0-3687 GCA_035936535.1 Thermomicrobiales bacterium
GAGCATCCTTGCGCATCGCGTTGGCCAGCAACACGATCGCCATCTCCCTCTGGTCCTCTGTGATGGTTGGGCGTCCCATGCGTCTCACTCTCTGGACGGATGCGCGTGCTCGACGGCGGTGAGATGATCTGCCCGCCACGATTCCCGGCATGTCATGGGCCCGCCGGACCCGTATCGACCGCGGGTTCCGGAAACCGCTCACCCGAAGGTCTGCGTCCTGCGTTGTCGCACGTAGCGTTCCGCTTCCGGATTGTAACGGCCAGCGGGTGGATTGGGTGACGGGTCCAGGCGCCAGCGGTCATGCGGGGCTCTCCAGCCGTCGCGAACCAATGCGCCGAACGGAACAGGTGCACGCGTGTTCAGGTGGCCGGATCGGCGGTCGGGCCGGTCTCTCCGACCGGACGCGATTGCTGTCCGGAGGATGGGCTTTCCCTCGCGCCTTCGAGAGGCGAGACCTTCGTAACGAGACCTGCGTAATCGGACATGACTGATCGCATGCATGACCAAGGATGAGAGACATGATGGACGATGGACAGTTTGCGGGCAGGGTCGCGCTCGTGACCGGCGGCGGCTCCGGGATCGGCCGCGCCACGGCGATCGAGCTGGGGCGCCAGGGGGCGTCGGTGACAGTGCTCTCCCGGCAGCAGGACCGGATCGACGAGGCATGTGCGGCGGTCATCAACGCCGGCGGCCAGGCGCTCGGGCTTAGCGCCGATGTCACCAGCGAAGCCGAGCTGGCGGATGCGGTCACCCGGATTGAGGAGACCTGGGGCCGGCTCGATCTGGTGGTCGCCAACGCCGGCGCCAACGGCGTGTTCGCCCCGCTCGACGATCTGACGCTCGACGAGTGGAACCACACGATCGCCACGAACCTGACGAGCACGTTCCTGACGACCCGGGCGAGCCTGCCGCTGCTCAAGCGCCAGGGTGGGGCGATCGTGGTCGTCTCCTCCGTCAACGGGTCGCGCAACTTCAATTACCCCGGCGCGGTCGCGTATTCCACGAGCAAGGCCGGGCAGGTGGCATTTACCAAGATGGTGGCGCTCGAGCTTGCCCAGCACGGGATCCGGATCAACGTGGTCTGCCCCGGTGCGATCCGCACCAACATCGACGAGGCGACGCACCCGCGCAACATCGACCGGATCCGATGGCCGGTCGCGTTCCCGAAGGGGACCTCGCCGCTCGCGGGCGGGCCCGCCGACCCCGCCCAAGTGGGCCGCGTGATCGCCTTCCTGCTGTCGGACGCCGCCGACCATGTCAGTGGCACGGAGCTGTGGGTCGATGCCGCCGAGAGCCTGCTCGTCGGCTAACGGGGTTCGCGATACAGGTGCCTGCCGCTGACGGAAGGTGACTGGTGGCCGGGTCAGGAGGGACCGGCGCTGCTGCGCCGGGAGATCCTTCCCTTCGATCAGGATGACACCAAGGGGTGGACAGACTACTGAGCATGCCTGGTGAGCGGACACACGCGGCTCGTCGGGACGCGGGTTATGCCCACATGTGTCATCCCTAATACGGAGTCCGGATGAAGGGTTGGCGAATGCTGAACGGACCTTTGGCATGTCACGGGCGATCATACGAATCGACTACGGATGGTCAGGAAGGGAGTCGTCAGGGTCGATTCCAGATCGCCCCTACGGAACTCGGAGAGGGCGAGCATTCACCCGGAATGGGTATAAGGGATTGCCTGTGCAGCCGGTCCGTGTCAGCGGACATGGTTCCGGCAAGGGCATGATCCGCCTGCAGCGGATGCGCTTCGCGCGGGGATCCTTCGGTCGCTGCACTCCCTCTGGATCTGGATGACGGTTGGGAAGGACGACGGAAACGGAAAGCGTCGGGCTGCCTACCCGGTCCCGAAGGGCGGGCGCTGTCGCCAGACCGGATTGGCCCTCTCGAAGGCGAGCGAGAAACGCAGCAGGTCCGCCTCGTCGAGCGGGCGCCCGACGAACTGGATCCCGACCGGCAAGCCATCCGCTGTGAACCCGCACGGCACCGAGATGCAGGGCAGCCCCGTCGCCGAGACGTACCAGGAGGCGCGCATCCAGCCGAGGTAGTCGTCCTGCACGATCCCGGCGACCTCGCGGGGCCAGGTCCATTCGACCGGGAAAGGCGGGATGAGCGACGTTGGCGTCGCGAGGATATCGATCCCGTCAAAGAGGTCCACAATGCGATGGTAGAGACGTGTCCGCGCGGTGTAGGCGTCGTAGACGTCCCCGGCGGTGAGGTCGAGCCCGGCTTCGATGTTGACGACCATGTTCTCGCTGAGCTGGTCCTTGTGGTCGCGATAGAGGTCGCCGTAGCGTTGGGCCATCTCCCAGGCGCGCAATGTCCGGAAGCCGAGCTCCGCCCCCTCGAAATCCGGCTCGATCTCGCGAACCTCGGCCCCTAGTGCCGTCAGCACCGGCCGGCCGTCGCGTTCGAGCACGTCGGTCACCGCCGGATCGACCGGCAGATCCCCCAGCGTTTGCGACCATCCTACCCGCACGCCACGGAGATCCGTGGCGGGATCAGTTGTGGCAAGCGCGGCAAACTCTGAGCCATCGCCCGGCAGCGAGATCGGGTCGCGCGGGTCGAAGCCGGCAAGGACCGACTGCAGCAGGGCCGTATCGGCGACCGTTCGCCCCATCGGGCCGAGGATCGACATCGTCATCCAGCCGGTCAGCACCGGCGCCTTCGAGATCCTCCCCGTCGCCGACCGCAGGCCGACGACGTTGCAGAAGGAAGCGGGGTTGCGCAGGGAGCCGCCGAGATCGCTCCCGTCGGCAAGGCTGACCAGCCCGCTCGCCAGCGCCGCCGCCGCGCCGCCCGACGATCCGCCCGCGCTCTTGCCCGTATCGTAGGGGTTGCGGGTCGCTCCGAAGATGGGGTTGAAGGTGTGCGACCCGGCGCCCATCTCTGGCACGTTGGTCTTGCCGAGCCGGATCGCCCCCGCCGCCCGCATCCGCGCCGCCACCGCCGCGTCTTCCGTCGGCACGAAATCCCGGAAGAGCGGCGAGCCGAAGGTCGTGCGCATGCCCTTGGTGAGCAACAGGTCCTTGTGGGCAATGACCAGCCCGTGCAACGGCCCGACATCCTCACCGCGGGCGAGCGCGTCGTCCGCCGCCTGGGCCTGGGCCATCGCTCCCTCGGCGTCCAGCGTCACGATCGCGTTGACGACGGGATTGACCGATTCGATCCGGGAGAGATACGCCCGCAGCAGGTCGCGCGCGGAGATCGCGCGGCTTCGGAGCAGGGCCCGTTGCGCAGTCGCCGGAAGGAAGCAGAGATCCGTGTCGTTTGTCGGGATGTCCACGGGTGGTGCCGCCTCTCCATGCTGACGTGCCCGGGGCGCAGCGCACGCATTCGTTGAGGACGAGAGAACGCGAGCCTGTCAGGCCAGCGCGGGGGCCGGAGCCGGGATCAGGACCTCCGCGCCGCTACCCGTGCCAGCATCCAGCCAGGCGTTGGAGAGCAGAACGCTCGCCGAGTAGGCGGACCACGCAAAGGCCGTACCGTCCGCATCGACAATGCCCCGGCGCCGGTCGAACCACCGGCTGAGCGCCTCCCGGTCAAGAATCTCGAAAAGTCCGGTCGCCCGGGGATCACCGAAGATCTGCTCGTGGAAAGCGTCCCATAACTCCCGCGACCAGTGATGCCGCCAATTAAAGGTGCCCCGGGTTCCCGCGGGTGCGGTGACCGGCGCACGTTGTG
>DASYVY010000351.1:0-3661 GCA_035936535.1 Thermomicrobiales bacterium
CTCTCGATCGGACAGGTCGGTGAGGGCACGAACGGCGTCCCGGAGGTCGCGCTGGCGGGCGCCCTCGGACGCCAGCGGGTCGAAAGCCCGTATGCGCTCGGAGAGCGATCGAGCCGCGGCCTGATAGACGCGTGCGGCCGGAGCGAGATCATCCGGAGCGGCGGTCCGGATCCGTACTGGCAATGTCGGAGCCTGGCGTGTGAAGTCTTCCATGCACACAGGATACCGTTGCGGGGCGAGTGGGACCTGCCAGTCATCCCCCGTTTCCAGGGGGAGATGGGTTGGACGTTCGGTACTCCGTAGGGCTCCGCCTTGTCGAGCCTGTGCAACGTCGTTGCACCTTGGGGAGCGAGGATGACCTTTCCCGCATCGACCGGGGAGGTGGCAAAGCCATGGATGCGCGGGGAGCCGGCGAGTGCCATGGAAGGTCCGGCGGCGGACAGGATTGAAAGTCGAACCCTATTGTTGTCAATGATCCGGTCCGCTCAGCTCTCCGGGGTCGATACGTCATCCGGCCCGCCGGACACGAGACGTGCGCGGACGACCATCCTGGAGAGATATTCCCCGGTGGCGTAATCGAACTCGCCACCGCAGGTGATCAGCGTCAGGGAGCGCTCCGGGGTGGGGCCGACGATGTCCGCAATTACCTCGCTGGTGAGTTCGGC
Organism: Thermomicrobiales bacterium; assembly: GCA_035936535.1. Classification (GTDB taxonomy): domain Bacteria; phylum Chloroflexota; class Chloroflexia; order Thermomicrobiales; family UBA6265; genus CADCWJ01. The sequence continues at coordinate 666 of DASYVY010000351.1, forward strand.
GACATCGAACGTCTCGATCCACTCGACGGCATAGACATACTCCGAGCCGTCGTCGCCGGTCACCCGGATCTCATCGTCCTGGGAGAGGTTCTTGAGATTGAAGAACACCGCCGGGCCGACGTCCCAGTAATCGACATGGCCTGCCATCACGACGTTGCCGGTCTCGCCAAGCTCGGCCGTCTGCTTGTACCAGGAGACCACCCAGGGTCCCGTCGGATTCTCCATGACACCATCGACGATCCCGATCGTCTCGATCTCGGCATCGATCTCGGCCTTCTCGACAAAGATCGCGGACGGCACCGATTTGGCTTCGCGGGCTGCTCCGGGCTGCTGACCGATCGGGCCAGGCCGCGCTGCGCCGGTCGTCGGCATTTCCCCGGTGGCGTTGGACTGGATCGGGGGCGTCGAAGGCGTGGTGTCGTCCTGGCCCAGGCCATAGCGCACCGGCACAACGCTGCTTCCCGCCAGTGCCGCGATCACGCCCAGCACCCTTCTGCGGGACATCCGGCCTGGTGAGGGGGACGGAGCATCGCCTCCTGGCGGGGGTGGAGATGGAAGCTTGATCATGCGCTGGAACTCCTGATGCGATGGTGTCGCGATGTTCGCCCAAGCGGCTGGTTCATCGGCAGGCATGCAATGGCACGTGGGCCGAGTGCCCTCTACCGGTCCAAACGCGCACCACTCCGGTTCGGTGTCATAGTAGACCGCAATGGGGATGAATGAGACGATCAGCCGGAAGAAGGGACGGATGCGAATGACCGGTCCGCAGCGTGATATCACGGGTGATGAGCTGCGGCGCATCGTGACAGCGGCGTACGGCTCTCCCGGCACCCTCGATGCCGCGATCCCCCTCAGTGGAGGGTCGATCAATACGTCTTACGTGCTTCGGATGCGGAACGGATCACTCGCCATCCTGCGGGCGGCGCCATCGGACGCGACTGCGGCGGCCGGACCGAGCTGGCTCACGCCGTGGGGCTTGCGACGCGAGGCGGCGGTGATCGCGCTCGCCGCCGATCTGCATACGGTGCTACCGGTGACAATCGCTCACGACTTCGAGCGCGCAGTGATCGATCGCGACTGGGTGATTCAGGAAGTTATGCCAGGCGTCTCCCTGTCAAGAGTGGATGCCACACTTGCGGCGGACGAGCGGACCGCACTCTGGGTGGAACTTGGAACGATCACGAGGCGGCTCCATTCGGTGCGCGGAGACACGTTCGGTCCACCGGCGTGCGGCCAACGGTTCGACCGCTGGTCGGGGCTGCTCGCGCAGGACGCCGAGGGACTGGTCGACGACGCCGTGCGGTTTGCCCTGCCAGTTCTTCCCTTCGAGCGCTTGCGGCACCTGATCGAACGCCTGAGCTCCGTGCTCGACAAGGGACTCAGCCCGCACCTGGTTCACTCGGACCTCGCACGCTCCCACGTCTTCGTCGATCGCACGGATGATGGGCCATACCGTATCACCGGGATCATCGATCTCGAGTTCGGTCGCTTCGCCGATCCGCGGATGGAACGGCTGATCACGAGCTTTCGCTGGGGCAACGCGCCAGCGGAGATGGCACCGGCGTTTTTTCGCGGCTATGGACGGACCTTCGAGAGCCTCGAAGACTGCGCGAGGCGTCAGGTCTATGTCGCGATCGCGCTGGGCTGGTCCGCCACGATCCTGGCCTGGCTGAAGACCCGGCAACAGCTGCCCAAGGTGCTCGGCCAGCTAGACGATGCGCTTACCGGCCTGGAGCATTCCATGCCCTAGGGGCAGACCTCGACAATGGTGAAGTCATTGATGCGCCGCTCCGCTCAATTGCTTCGCAGTTGCCTATAAGCGGATGGGGTCGCTTCGTGTCTGCCCAGCGGGCGCAGTGGGCCTCGCCGGTCGTGACGTGGAATCGCGGGTCATCACACGGATGACCCATGCGACATACCGCGAAGGCCCCTGCGTTCCGGTGTCGATCAACTCCCTGGCCCCTACACCGTGGGAGGTGTGCTCGGGCCGTCGTCTCGGCGCGGCTCTTCCCCTTCCGGCACCAGCCGGGGACGGGGCACGGCGCCACGCAGGTCCGGACGGGGTGTCGGGCTCTGGCGCGGGACACGCTGCGGTTCCTGCGGGCTCGATGATGGGGACGATGATCCCCCGGCCGCACCGAGCATGTGCCCGATCATGTCGATCGGCAGCGGGAACACGACCGTCGTGTTCTTCTCGGCCCCGATCTCGGTCAGCGTTTGGAGGTACCGGAGCTGAATCGTCACCGGATTCTGGTTGATGATCTCCGCCGCTTCGGAGAGCTGCTGGCTCGCCTGGAACTCGCCCTCGGCATGAATGATCTTTGCCCGCTTCTCGCGCTCCGCTTCCGCCTGGCGCGCCATCGCCCGCTGCATCGACTGTGGCAGCTCGACATCCTTGACCTCGACGATGCTGACCTTGACGCCCCATGGCTCGGTTTGCTCATCGATGATCTTGGCCAGTTGCTGGTTGATCGACTCCCGCTCGGAGAGCAGGTCATCGAGCGCGGATTGGCCCAGCACGCTCCGGAGCGTTGTCTGGGCGATTTGGCTTGTCGCCCGGATGAAGTCGGCGACGTTCACGACCGACGCATTCGGATCGAGCACCCGGAAGTAGGCGACCGCGTTGACGCGGATCGTCACGTTGTCCTTGGTGATGACCTCCTGGGCCGGGATGTCCATCGTCACGGTCCGGAGATCGACCTTCTGCATCCGCTCGAGAAAGGGAATCAGCAGGATCAGCCCCGGCCCACGGGCGCCGACAAGACGGCCAAGACGGAAGACCACGCCACGCTCGTACTCCTGGACCACCTTGATCGCGGAGAAGAGGACGATGATGAAGAACAGGGCAACGACAGCAATGATCGCAACAGAGATATCCATGAAGCCTTTCCAGTTCTCACGTCGAGCGCTCGACGCCTTCAGGGCGCCGGTCCGCCCATCCCCGGACCAGTCCGGCCATCGATGCCCGGCTCTTCCATTGTTGCACGTTCAGCGAG
>DASYVY010000352.1:0-2983 GCA_035936535.1 Thermomicrobiales bacterium
TCGCCCAGCTGAGCATGCTGGCGTGGGATGCGGAACGAGCGGTTGAGTGGGGCAAGCGGGCAATCACGATTGCCGAGCGCATTGGTGACACCGAAACCTTGGTCCACGCCCTCAACAACGTCGGCACGGCCCAGTTACCCCATGGTGAAGACGAGGGGCGTGAGCACGTCGAACGCAGCCTGGCCCTGGCTCTGAGTGCGGGACTGGAAGATCACGCGGCAAGGGCGTATACGAACCTCGGGTCAGGGTTCGGAGAGATCTACCAGTTTGACCAGGCAGTCCGCTACCTACGTGACGGAATCACGTACTGCCGGGAGCGCGACCTCGACACCCTGAGGATCTACATGTCGGCATGGCTTGCCCTGGTGTATTGCTACCAGGGTCGCTGGTCCGATGCGGTTGACCAGGCAGATCTGGTGCTGCGCCAGCCCGGCGTGTCCACCATCAGCCGGATCATGGCTCTGGTCGCGCTGGGACGGATTCGTGCGCGTCGCGGCGATCCCCAAGTGCAAACCGTGCTTGATCAGGCACTGGAGCTTGCATTGCCGACCGGCAACGTGCAGCGCCTCGGTCCGGTACGGGCCGCCCGGGCGGAGGCTGCCTGGCTCGCTGGCGATCGAGACGGCGCGCTATCCGAGAGCCGCGCTGGCCTGGCGCTGGCGATGGAATCCCAGCAGCCGTGGCTCATCGGTGAACTCGGCTTGTGGTACTGGCTGGCCGGAGATCGCACGTCAGTACCGGATGGTGCTGCAGAGCCATTCTCACGGCAGATGCAGGGAGATTGGCAAGGCGCCGCTGACACGTGGATCCGTCTGGGGTGCCCCTACGAAGCCGCGCGTGCGCTGATGGCCAGTGACCAGGCGTCGGTAGTCCAGCGCGCTTTGACGGAATTTCTCGCGCTCGATGCCCGGCCAGCGGCAGCGGCAACCCGGCACCAACTGCGCCAGATGGGGGTCCGGGACATCCCTCGCGGTCCGAGGCCCTTGACCCGAGCCCACCCCGCTCATCTCACGGCCCGCGAAGTCGAAGTCCTTGACCATATTGCGGTAGGCGACACGAATGCTGATATCGCGGCGAAGCTTTACCTCTCCAGAAAGACCATAGAGCAACACGCCTCCTCAATTTTCAAGAAGCTAGGGGTCACATCACGCCGTGAAGCCGTCCAAGCCGCCCGTCAACAAGGACTGATTCCCTAAACTAGGGGTGGTCCGACACCAGAATAAGGGTATTTCCCGGATTCGGGCTCGTCGCAGTTCCGGCAGGCTATAGCCAGCCGGATGTTCCGGCATGCACCAGTCACGATCGGAGGTACCAACATGCCGAGATACATTGTGGAACGCGAATTTCCGGACGGATTGGAGATCCCACTGACCGCAGAGGGCGCGGAGACGTGCCAGGCAGTGGTGGACCAGAATGCGGACAGCGGGGTGACGTGGGTGCATTCCTACGTCAGCGAGGATAAGCGGAAGTCGTACTGCGTCTATGACGGTCCGAACCCTGAAGCGATCCGCCGGGCGGCACGGTCAACGAACCTGCCCGTCACCGGGATCACCAAGGTTTCGGTTCTCGACCCCTACTTCTATCGATGATCCGATGATCCGATGACCCAGCCAATGGCATGCCGCGCCGGATGCCATTGGCCATCGATTCCACCACTGCCGAACAGGCATCCTGCCGCAGTTCGGGCGATACATGGACGCTCGCCCGGACCGTGTACCGATCCAAGAGGAGTACCATGCGACCACTCCGATCACGCGCCATCGTTGCGCTGCTGGCTCTCCCGCTGTTCCTCGTCGGAGCGCTGCAGGCCGGCGCGCAAGGTGATGAGCATGAGCATGATCCGTTCGCGGGCGTCACCATCGAGGCGCTCGGGGGCGGCGAGCCAGGGAATACCCCTGGGCAAACCTTGGCGTTGCTGCGGATTACCATGGAGCCGGGGGCCAGCATCGATGCCCATGGCCACCCCGGTGCAGTCACCCTCCACGTCGAATCCGGTGTCTTCGGCACCGAGTTCGTCGAGGGCAACGGGGTCATCACCCGAGCGGCGGATGCAGGCACCCCGGCACCGACCGAGGAGGCCGCGACCGGTCAGGAACTGACCCTCGAATCCGGCGACTCGCTCTTCTACCAGGACGCGAGGCACACGATGGCCAATACGGGCGATGCGCCCCTGGTGCTGCTCGTCTCGGCACTGCTGGACAGCGAGGAACCGGGGTTTGTGTTCTAACCGCTGAAACATGGAGATCGGGGGAGCGTCTCAGGGTCGGGGCGCTCCCTCCATGCGCGGATATCCGGTTATCGCACCGTCCCGAGACCGTGAAACGTTTCCCCGATGCCGCTGGTGTGGCACACGTGCCACGCCGTATCAGCGAACGATACTGCTCAGACAGTTCCGTCGCCCTCGCCATCACTCCCAGCGACACTTCTCACAGGTGGGCAGGATCTCCTGCCGGAACACCCTCGGGCACCGAGGGCCGTGAACCAGCTACGGAAGGTCAGGTGGAAGATCTTGTATGGCGGCGTTCGCTTGTCCTCGCTCCAGGTGAAGTCCGGCAACAGGTGAAACTACGCGTTCGAGAACAGCAGGTCCACGTCGGGACCTATCGCGATCGTGTCGGGCCACGGGAAGCCGATTGACCCGGCGAGGAGTTCGGTCCGGCCGTCGGGACGCTGCGGTGTGATCGCGTTCCATTCGAGCGATGTCAGGCAGAGGTTCCCCTGCGTGTCGAACTTCAGGCTGTGCGTCAGGTCGCTCTGCGCTACGTGCTTGACCCGCTCGCGGAGCGCCCTGGATGACAGCGACGCGTCGAGCAGCGCCCCAATCGGTACGCCGGAGAGGGTTCGGCCGACGAGCGGCTTGTCGTAGACATACTCGAGCCGGGGGTCGATCGCGATCCCTTCGACATGCACCTGGGGCCCCTTGCCGGTGGGGAACGCCACGGCCTCTCGCCGATTACCGGTTGGACGCCCGGCGCGACCTTGG
>DASYVY010000353.1:0-2600 GCA_035936535.1 Thermomicrobiales bacterium
GTGTGGAAGTGGTCATAGACCCAGATCGAGTCCCACGGTCCCTTGTCGGCTTCCCTGGCGACGTTCGTCATCGCCTCGAACTGCTCGACCGGATCATCGATCCCGGTGAGGTCCATCCGCCAGCCCTGGGGTACGAAAACACCAAATGTGATAGCCATGAATCGTGCACTCCCTCTCTGCTTCGATCACCGTGCCGGAACCATCACGCCACGATGCTGAGTATCGTCGCCGCGCATGGTGTCGACGCGCGCAAAACAACGTTATGTCCCTCCGAAGCCTCCCCCGGGGACGACCATCGTTACGCAGATCGCGGATTTTCGCTACACTAGGGCTTCGCGAGTGAATCGCCTGGAGCACGTTGCATCCATCCTCGCCACTCCAGATCAGTCGCCTAACGCGCATTCAGCACCGGTGTGTCGCACCGCGCTTGTCAGCGACACGCCTTCAGCCATCTCCCTGCCCTGTCATCGACAGACCAGCTCGATCGCCGATTCGCGCCGCCGATGGTGACCGGCGCATCCCATCAGGAGCCTTCCCGTGCCATCGTCCAGCCAACGGTATCCCCGCATGTTAAGCCGCCGCAGTTTCGTTGCGGCCTCCATCGCGGCAACCGGTGCCGGTGCCGCCGCCGTCCTCCCCGCCCAGCACCAGGGGCAGTTCTACCCTGGGGCACGCGCCGAGAACGTTGACCTCTCCGGGTTTACCAGGAGCCAGGGCAATGCTGTCCTGCGCGCCACCTTTGCCTCGTTCGAGCAGGAAGCGTTGACGATCACCTACGAGGACAGGACCTGGAACGCCAGCCTCGCCGATCTCGGGATGGCGATCGATTACGAGTCGATGCTCGATCAGGCGTGGGCACTCGGTCGCGACGCTGGTTTGACCGGGCGCTATGCGGTGCTCCTCGACCAGGCGGAGGATCGCAACATCCCCCTGATCCTGACCCGGAAGGCGGAGGTGCTCGACGCGTACCTTGCCGACCTCGCCGTCGAGATCGCCGTGCCCGCGCGCGATGCCCGGTTGGTGCGGCGCGGATCGGAAATCCAGATCCTGGCCGACCAGACCGGCTCGAAGCTGGACATCGACCAGGCCCGAGCCGATATCCAGGCGGCGGTGCAGCATCCCACGCCATCCGAAATCGCGCTCGGTACCCTGGACATCCCGCCGGACGTGACCTCCTCGGATCTCGAAGGCGCCAAGGAAGACGCCGTTGTCCTGGTCAGCGATCCGGTCGTGATCGAGCTCGACGAAATGTCGTGGGAGCTTACCTCCAACGACCTGACCGCCGCCCTGATGATCCCCAAGGACGGCGACGCCAAGCTCGATACGTCCACATTCACGCCGATCCTGACCAACTTCGCGGACGAGGCCCGGCGGGAACCAACCAATGCCGTGCTGGGGTGGGATGGTGGCCTGTACGTCGTCGAGGATGACCAGAACGGACGGGAAACCGACATCGCCGAGCTCGAAGAACTGATTGCCGCTGCCGCCGCCACCGATGACCGGACGGTCGAGATGCCCATGAAGGCGATCAAGGCGGAGGTGCGAGAGGACAATCTGGACACGCTCGGCATAGACGAGATCATCGCGGAGGGGTCCTCGTCGTTCGCCGGGTCATCCGAGGCCCGGGCGGAGAACGTCCGCGTCGCTTCCGGGCATATCTCGAACACGCTGATCGCTCCCGACGCCCAGTTCTCCTTTAACCGCAATCTCGGTCCGATCTCGCTCGACATGGGATATGTCGAGGGCAAGATCATCTCCGGGGATTGGACGGCAAACGATCTCGGCGGGGGAGTCTGCCAGGTCTCGACCACGGTGTTCCGCGCCGCGCTCCGGGCCGGATTCAAGTTCGAGGAATGGAACCCGCATTCCTGGCGGCTGGCATTCTACGAAGCCGACGGATCGCCTCCGGGCATGGACGCGGCGATCTACCAGCCCAACGAAGCGGAAGAGAAGACCTGGGAGGCGGACCTCAAGTTCACCAATCCGCTGGACTCGTGGCTCCTGCTGCAGATGGTCGTCGACGGCGAGACCGCAACTGCCCAGCTCTGCGGCGCACCGCTGGATTACTCCGTCGAGATCGATCCCCCGAAGGTTTCGGCTCCGATCAAGCCGCCCAGAAAACCGGTCGAGAAGGTGAATCCCAAGCTGCGCCGAGGTGAGCGAAAAAAGGTGCAGAACGCCGCTCCTGGGTATAAGGTCGAGCTGACGCGCCGGATATTGCGGGACGGCCAGGAAATCGATTCAGGGGTGTTCCCGAGTCATTATGAACCGCAGCCCGAGGTCTGGGAAGTCGGGCCCAGGTAGCGCCCCGCTCTCCCCATGGGCGTTCCCCGATGGCATGTGAACGGTGTGGGCCTCCCGGCACCCGCGCTGCATGCGAACACCTCCCCTGAGCGGCGCGCTCCTCGGCGGCTCTGGCATCGAGTACCCATCCGGGACCGGTGACAGGATGCCGGTGTCTTTACGCGATGCGGAATGCCGGAAGCAGCCCCGATCTCCAGGACCGTCGAGCGACCATCAGGAACAAACCCGACATCTCCTCCGGCAGATTCGTCCCGATTTCCGCCCATACAGGTGGGCAGGTCATCGGCAGCATGGCC
>DASYVY010000354.1:0-5478 GCA_035936535.1 Thermomicrobiales bacterium
AGCGATCACACCGTAAAGTTCCATGTCAGCTCCGTCCTCACTAAGCTCGACGCGGCGAGCCGGACCGAGGCCGTCACGATCGCGACCCGCACCGGTATCCTCTCGCTCTGACCGGAAAACCGGTCCCGGAGGCCGTATGAGGGCAGAGCTGGCGCCGGAACCGCACCGGCGAAGGCGCACGCGGGTTCCCCGACACCAGGGCTCCCCTTTCCCCTACCGGTTGACCATCCACCAGTAACTTCCGGCTGCGCCGACGATCCCCAGCGCGATGGCGAGGAGCAGGTTCCCGCCGCTCGGGGAATCGGCAATGAGCAGGACGAGCGAGACCGCACAGGCGATCAGCACGCCATAGGTAAAGGCTTTTGCATGGTCGCTCATGTGCCCGGGATGCTCCGCCAATGAGGGGCTACTGCCGCCCGTTGCGCTTCGTCTGGAACGCCGTCACCGCATAGGCGACGATGGCGACGAGCACAGCGGTGATGATTGCCTGGAGCACGCTCAGCCCGGCTACGAGCGACATGACGAGCGCGGCAACGGCTGCCACGTTCGCGGAGATGACCGGAGCGGCCTGCCGATTCATCGCGTCATCCTCCCATCATGTGTTGAGGGCGTCCGCCGACACCCGGCCGAGCGTCCGGCGGATTCGCGCCGCGCCTCGCTCATCGAGCGACAAGACGCCGGATCGTGCCGGATTCGAGATCGACAGCAATCGTATCCGGCATCCGGAGATTCTCCCAGAGTGTCCATGCGTCCGCTCCGGCAATCATGGCCATGAACGCCACCATCACTCGCCCGTGACTGACCAGCACCGGGCAGCGCGGCGGCGGCATCCGGATGCGGAGGTCTGCCACGACACTGGCGAACCGGGCTGCCGCTACCAGGGACGATTCCTGCCCCAGCACGACCCTCGAAGGTTCCTCGAAATGCTGGCGGACGGCAATGCGGAATCGTTCCCGGTCGTCCATAAACGTCACCTCGTCCCTGCCCTGCTCCCCAAGCCGCTCGTCCTCAAGCACGTCCAGGCCAAGCACACCGGCGATGATCTTGCCCGTTTCGCGGGCCTTCCGCTCGCGGCTCGTCACGACAAGGTCGGGTCGTTCACCAGCGAGTTGGGCTGCGCACACCCTTGCCGCGTCGCGGCCAGCCGTTGTCAGCTCCCACGCACTCGCCTGCTGGCCAGGATCCACAAGCGGCTGGGCATGCCGTACCAGCAGGATCGACCTCACACCAAACTCCTCCGTATCGTCGAGTATGACGCCGCGGGGACTCCTATACTGCTACTGCATCTGCACAACGTGATGTCTTTGCTTCATGGGATACAGCCCAGCACGCCCCAGCGAAAGGACCCGGTCACCGGATGACCCAGCAGCCCAAGCAATCACCACCGGACGGCACGGACCTTCCCGTTCCCGGCCGGCTGACGCATTTCGACGAGTCCGGACGTGCCAGGATGGTCCAGGTCGACGACAAGGCCGAGACCCGGCGCACCGCCATTGCAAGTGGCCGGGTACGGATGCAGGCCGAGACCGCCGAGCTGATTCGCTCCGGCCGCGCAAGCAAGGGAGACGTGCTGGGTGTCGCACAGGTCGCCGCAATCATGGCGGCGAAACGGACCCCGGACATCATTCCGATGTGCCACCCTCTGATGCTGACCGGGATCGAGGCATCGCTCGAGGTTGAGGGCGATGCGGTCGCGATCCGCGTCAGCGTGTCCACCACAGGGAAAACCGGGGTCGAGATGGAAGCGCTGACGGCCGTCAGCGCGGCAGCCCTGACGGTCTACGACATGGTTAAGGCCGTTGACCGAAGCATGGTCATCGAATCCATCCAGCTCGAAACGAAAGAGGGCGGTCGATCGGGAACCTGGAGACGGGAGCAGGAAGGATAATTCCGGAGATGGCTGAGATCACGATCCGCCCGGCAGCGCGGGATGACGTCCCGGCAATCGTTGACATGCTCGCGGATGACGTGCTGGGCGCCGCGCGGGAATCGCCGGATGACCTCACACCATATTACGAGGCGTTCGCGGTCATCGATACCCACCCAGACCAGATGCTGATGGTTGCCGAGCGCGATGGACGTATTGCCGGTACGGCCCAGCTGACCTTCATGGCCGGGCTTTCGCACCGGGGCATGACGCGGGCGGAGATCGAGGCGGTCCGCGTCCACCGTACCGCCCGCGGCACGGGCCTCGGGACCCTGCTGATCCGCTGGTGCATCGAGTGCGCCCGACGTCATGGCTGCGGCGTGGTTCAACTGACCTCCAACGCCAGCCGCGCCGATGCCCACCGCTTCTATGCGAGACTGGGGTTCGAGCAATCGCACGTGGGTTTCAAGATGAGGCTGCCACCAGGGTGATCCAGGCGGCCCGGAGCGAGCCGGACGTGCAGTATCTCAACGTCTGCATTCCGCTGACGTGGCGCGCAACGTACACTAGCAGCAACAGCAAACGGGGCAGGACGATCGGCTGAATCTCCCCAGGACGGATCGTCGCGGACCCACGGCGACGGCGATCGAGGGATGGCAGAAGCGGCAGCCATGCCCGCGGCCGGTGGCTGGCATTTCCCAAGGTGAGCGCAACAGGAGGACACGGCGAAGATGGCCTTAGCGTCGACAGAACGGGGCCGGCCGGAGAGGTCGGGCGTCAGAGCGGTGATGACTCCCGGCGCGGATCGCCTGGCGTGGTATTTCCTTCGCGTGTCCGGCGTGCTGCTGGTCTTCCTGGCGGGTGGTCACCTCTTCATCACGCATTATCTCAACGTCCCGTCCGAGACGACGTTCGATTTTGTCTCCGCCCGGTGGGCCAACCCGCTCTGGCGATCGTTCGACATGATGCTGCTCTTCGCCGCGCTGTGGCATGGGCTCATTGGCCTCCGATTCTCGGTTGCGGACTTTTTGCGCAGCCGCGCCGCTAGGCAGATCGGATACGGCGCGATCTGGACGTTCGGGTTCATCTTCACGATCCTTGGCGCGATCACGATCGCGACCTTCGATGAAGAGATGTCTCGCGAGAACACCGGTCCGCTCTCGGGTGAGATGTGGATCGCGGAGTTGCTCGGGGGTTCGCTGTTCGTCATCGCGATCGCCACGTATGCCTCGATCATCGCGCTCGCCATCTGGGCGTACGGGCATATCCGGCAGGGCCGCTCGCCGATCTATTCTGGGGACCCCGGGCAATACGCCTGGGTGCTTCATCGTGCCACCGGAATCGGCATCCTGTTCTTCCTGCTTGTCCACATCGTCGACATCATGTTGATCGGGCTCGGCCGCGATGTGTATGACCATTCCGTCGAGTTCTACGCCAACCCCTTTATCATCCCGATGGAGATCCTCCTCGTCGGGGCGGTGATCTATCACCTGCTCAACGGACTTCGCGTCACCGCCATCAACTTCTCGGCAACAGGCGCCAGCCGGGAGAAGAAGTACTTCTGGTGGGTCCTCATTGGATCGGTCCTGCTGACTGTGCCGAGCGCGATCGTGATCCTGATCGCCGAGTTGTGATCTCATCGGCTTGATCCCGATGTCGTGACCGCAAAGCAGGCCGCTCGCTGCCATTCAGGGGGCAGCCTGCTTCCCCTTCCATGGTGCGATTGCTGGCATACGCCATGCATTATCCGGTTCGCCCATCGGCCGATGTCCCCGCCCCGGATCCACATCGCTACTGTCCATCACGGTGCCAACTCGCCTGCCGCGGTCACCACGTCCGGAGTGGGGGCCGACGCATGGGCGATCCTGATGGCGCCTCGCCCATCGACCGCATGTACCCAGCCCAGCGCGGGCGGAGCTGTCTGCTATGGAAGCCAACACGATTATCGATCCGGTCCTTTCGGCGCAGGAAGCCGGGTTACGGTATGTCGACGTCACGACACCCGGCATCACGCGGCACCGGGCGGGCAAGGGATTCTCCTACCGCGACGCCAACGGCAACCGGATCACCGACAAAACGATCCGAAAGCGGATCGCCTCCCTGGTGATTCCGCCCGCCTGGAACCAGGTCTGGATTTGCCCGACGCCGGACGGCCACATCCAGGCAACCGGGCGTGACGACAAGAATCGCAAGCAGTACCGCTACCACCCGAAGTGGCGTGAGGTCCGCGACGAGACCAAGTACGAGCGGATGCTGCAGTTCGGGCAGGCCCTTCCGGAAATCCGGCGGCGGGTCGATGCCGATCTCCGCCGCCACGGCCTGCCGCGCGAGAAAGTGCTCGCGGCGATCGTGCATCTGCTGGAAACCACGCTGATCCGGGTTGGAAACGACCATTACGCCAAGGCCAACAAGTCATTCGGGCTGACGACGATGCGCGATCGACATGTCGACATCACCGGGACAACGCTGGAATTCGAGTTCCGAGGCAAGTCCGGCGTTCAGCACGAGATCGCGCTTCACAACCCGCGCCTCGCCCGGATCGTCAAGGCGTGCCAGGACCTTCCCGGACAGCATCTGTTCCAGTACCTCGATGCCGACGGTCAGCGGCACGCGGTCGGATCGGACGACGTCAATGCCTACCTGAAGGAGATCACGGGACGGGACTACACGGCCAAGGATTTCAGGACCTGGGCCGGCACGGTGCTCGCCGCCCAGGCATTGGCCGAGTACGAGGTCGTCGACACGGATACGCTGGCCAAGAAGAATGTCGTCAGCGCGATCGAATCGGTCGCGGCCCGCCTCGGCAACACCACGACGATCTGCCGGAAGTGCTACGTTCACCCGGCGGTGATCGATGCCTATCTGGCAGGGGATACGGTGGAAACGGTAAAGACGCGGGTCGGCCAAGAGATCCAGCAATCAATCGGGGACCTGCCGCCGGAAGAGGCGGCGGTCTTGGTGCTCCTGCATCACCGGCTGGAGGAGGCTTCCTGAGCTGGAATCTGGCCTCCGTCATTGGTCACGTCCGTAGGACGAGGCCCCTTCGCACTCCACAGAGTCGCAAATGCGAAACACCCGCGCCGAGGGCCGGGGTTTTGCATCAGCACGGGCGATCGGTCGACGCATCCGGCGCGACCGAACCCGCTCGCGGCGCATGGGTCACGGTTGTGAGCCAGTGACCACCGGAAGCTCGGGGTGCGCACTCCACTCCGCCCAGGAACCCGTGAACAGCGACACGTCGGGAAACCCGATCATCCCCAGCGTGAACCAGGTCACGGCCGAGCGCACACCGGTCGAGCAATAGGGGATGATCCACTTGTCCGGCGTCACGCCAACGTCCGCGTAGAGGGCGATCAGTGCCTCGTCGGGCTTCCAGAATCGCGGCGCGTCCGGTTCCGCATTGAGCGGGTAATTGACATTGACCGCACCGGGGATGTGTCCCGCCATGTACTCTTCCGGTGTCCGAGCATCGACGAAGACGACGTTGTCCGCTCCAAGCGCGGCCTCGACTTCGGCGAGTGGGGCAAGGACATCGGCCCGGACTGGAGCGTCCGTGACCGCTCCCCCCGCAGGAGCGCGGGTCTTCCCTGCATCGTCGGTCACCGGTAGCC
>DASYVY010000355.1:0-12539 GCA_035936535.1 Thermomicrobiales bacterium
CTGGAAGGTCTCCTCGGCGCCCTTTGTGAGGCGTCCATCCCGGATGGCGTAGATCGCACTCCGGATCTTGTCTCCGCCGATATCGATCGCCATCACGTCCCGCGATCCGCGGAGGCTCCCGACTGCCTGTTCGGGATCGAATCGGCACACATCCTGGGTCAGGAGATGCCCGGTCTGATAGAGGGCGATCTGTTCGGGAACGACCTCGCACCGGTGGTCCCTCATCGCCTCATTCCGCGGTGACGGGAGTCGCAGGCTCGAAGCGAACGCGTGGTGACGTCAGGAGCGGCACCCGCGCTAGTCGCCCTCGCCGGCAAGGTCGCTCTTGCGGTACCACTCGTAGACCTGTTTCGTCGCCGGGGCGGCATACGACACTCCCTCGCCGATGTTCTCGACCATCACGACCGAGGTGACCGTCGCCTCGCCATCCTCTGTCGGGCCGCCATACGCGGCGAACCAGGAATGCGGCTTGTCCGAGCCATCGAGCAGATTCTGGGCGGTGCCCGTCTTGCCGGAGATCGGCCAGTCGAAGTCGCCGAAGACCTTGGAGGAGCCGACCCCATCGGGGTTACTGGTCTGGTCCCGGAGGGCACTCTGCAGCTCGGCAACCTGCGCCCTGGTCAGCGGCAGCTCACCGATCTCGACCCGCTCGCCGACCTGCTTCGACCCCCCGCCCGGGACACCCGTGCGGTCGACGATGTAGGGCTGCAGGAGCGTGCCACCATTGGCGATCGCGGCGTAGGCGTTGGCCATCTGGAGCGGGGTCGCTTCCATGTAGCCCTGGCCGATCGCGAAGTTGACCGCATCTCCGGTCGCCCAGCCATCCCCGATGGTCTCCGCCTTCCACTCCGGATCCGGTATCGTGCCGGCGATCTCGGGGAAGTAGGGAATGCCGGTCGGCGCGCCGAGACCGAATGCACGGGCCATGGTCGGCAAGGCGTTGGCATCCTGGTCATCGAGCTTCGCGCCAAGCTGGTAGAACACCGTGTTGCAGGAGCGCACCAGGCCGGTGTGAAGGGTCAGCTCGCCCTGGGCGGTCAGGCCATTCTCCACAACCCAGTCATCCCAATGCTGATCCCCGATCCTGAACGTTGCCGGGCAATCGATCGGCGTCTCGCCGGTGTAGTCGAGGTAGTGCATCGCCGCGGCGGTCGTGATGACCTTGAAGATCGATCCGGTCGGATACCGTTCGAACGTGGCGCGGTTCGCCTGCGGCCGCAGGAGCGGGTCGTTGATCGCCTTGCGCTCGGCATCGGTGAACGCGTTGCTGACCGCCCCGTTGGGATCGAACGTCGGGTGGCTGACCATCGCGAGGACAGCGCCGGTCCGTGGGTCCAGGAAGACGGCGGCGCTCCGGAGGCCATCCTTCTTGTCCCTGGAGACCTGGGCGGTCAAGGCCTTGTCGACCTGCTTTTGCATCTCAACATCGATCGTCAGATGGACGTCCTGGGCGGGAGTGCCCTTGCTCTCGGCTATGACATCCCGGAGCGCGCGGGTCTCGCACTCGATGGCGTTGAGGGCGCCACCCGGCTTGCCGGCCAGCAGCTCATTGGCGCCGAGCTCCAGGCCCGAGCGCCCGACCATCTCGTTGGCCTGCACCGAACCGGTGTCATCGCTGAGGACATCTTCCTCGGTGGCGGGGCTGACCCATCCCGTGATGTGCGCCGTCAACGCGCCCTGCGGGTAGAACCGGGTGGTGGCGCGGCGGATTTGGACGCCCTTTAGCGGCGTGATCTTGTTGAGCAGGTCGGCGGATTGCTCCCCGCGGACATCCTTGATCGGCACCAGCCACGAGGGGTCCCATCCCTCGACCGAGATCATCTCCCGGATCTCCTCAGGGGGGATCCCGACGATCTCGCTCAGCGTGGCGATCGATCCGTCGGGGTCTTCCAGTTCGGCCGGTACGATCCCGATCCGTGAGACCTGCGTGTCCTCCGCCAGCACCACTCCACTGCGATCGAGGATCCGGCCCCGCTGCGGCAGTTCTCCCGAGAACTCGACACAGCCGGTGGGACCGAGTTGCCGGAAGATCAGGGCGGATGTCCACGAAACGCGCCAACCATCGTCCTGTTTGACCAGCGGGATGCTGTTGCGCTCGCTGAACGGCCCGACGAGATTGGATTCGAGCGTGACATCGATCGGCACCTGACCGTCGAGACTGGGCTTGCCGGTGACCTTGGCCGAGACAGAGACGAGCCCGGCCTCCTCGGCGATCTCGGCATAGCGCGTCGTGAAGGCATCGCGGCTGACGGAGGCCTGAACATCCCGGGAGGTCAGGTCGTAGAGCCCGTTGTAGTCACCGGTCGACCAGAGAGCGATCCAGTTCTCGGCCGTTCGCAGGGGGGCATCCGTATCGACCGGGGTCGGCGTTGGCGCTGGTGTCTGGGTCGGTTCCACGGTGGGCGGAATCGTGGGATCGAGTTGCGCTACATCGGGCGAGCCTTCGCTCGCGTCCGGGGTCACGCGCTGGGTCAATTGCAGCAGGGCGGACCCATCCTCGTCATCTAGACGGTCAGCGATCAGGAGCCCGCTGGCCCCGATGATCGCCATCACGATCATGGATCCCAGAAACCAGGGCCAGCGCGCCGCCCGGCGCTGAGGAGCGGCGTAGGGGGAGCCATAGGGTCCGGAGTAATTCGCCACGCATCAATCCTTTGGAGCGAGTTGCAGATGTCGGGGATCCGAGCACCGGGGCGAGAGCGCATGTGCCGTCGTGGCTGGGGCCAAGGGAGTATCGCCGGGAGGAGAGCATCCAGCCGGTCGTCACGGCATGTCGTACGTACATGCTAGCATGCACCGGGTCAGGGGCAGAATGGCTATCTGGCGAACGCCCATCTGTACAAGGAAACGATTCACGGGCGGCTGTGGTTTCACTCAGAGCGGATGCACCGATGGGCCGCTTCCGCTCATAGACAGTCGCGTAGCGACTGATGGGACGCTTCCCTCCATCCCTTTGAGATGGCCTATGAGCAGCCGCCCCGAGCAGCCACACGTGGCGCGATAGTCACCATAATGGCTGACCGTGTCCTCGTTCAAGGGCCGCTACCCGCCGCGGCTGCTCGGTGCGTTATTCATCGGCCATTGACAGGATTACCCTGGCAACCGGTCAATGGCCGCTACCGCGCAGTTGTCTGTGATCGGAAGCGTCCCGTCAGCGCAGGACCTGGGGCGCTGAGCTCGCTGGTGGCGTCACAACTCCCGGCACCGCATGACCGCCTTCGTCCGTATGCTCCCAACAAACAACGAGCCCGGCCATCACGGCCGGGCTCGTCTGGGAAGAGGGTGTGGAGACGGTTCGGGACACATCTCCACCGAGATAAGGAGTAGTGGGGGGACACCCTCCTTATGTCCTGATCTACGCCACAAGGGCGATCCCGGATGCATCGTGGCGTGAACGATTGTATTCCTGATGCACAACATCACTAGTCGGGCTTCGCTATGGTGCCCGGCAGGACGGTCAGCGCCCTCAACTGCCCGGCGCCGTGCGCGTTCCGTACGTGCCGTAGGAGACGATCTCCCGCAATGGCTTGCGACCGAGATCGACCCCGACCGGGGGGCGCTGGGTCGATGTCTCGACATACCCGAAACCGACGGCGGAGAGGACGTGACGATCGGCGGGGATGCCAAGCAGCGCCTTGACCCGCTCCGAGCCGTCGTCGCTGAACCAGCCGGTGCCGCTGCCCAAGCCATGCAGGCGTCCGGCCAGCATCAGGCGCTCGGACACCCGCCCCTCATCGTACGCTTCGGAGCGGGGAGAGGTGCCATTGAGGACGATCACGATGGCGAGCGCGACACCTTCGAGAAATCCCGCGTACGCTCCGGCCTGGGCGATCTGCCGGAGCATCTCCCGGTCCTCGACGACGACGAACTCCCATGGTTGGCTGTTCTTGGCGCTTCCCGTCCATCGGGCGACTTCCAGCAGATCGGCGAGCACCTCACGCGGAACAGGCTCGCCGGTGAAGCGACGCGACTGGCGCAGGCTCCGCAGAAACTCGATGCCCGCGGTCGCCGGGATGGATTCGTGGTGACCCTCAGTAGACATGGATAATGCGCTCCTTGCCGGAGATACGTGACCGTATCCGTATGCCTCTTCCCGCCATCTCGAAGCGTTGCGACCATCGTCCCGAAGCGGAGCGATGGGCCGCTTCCGCTCAGTGGCTGCGCAATTGCCTGTGAGGGACCTCCCGGTCCCGCAGGACCGGTCTCCCCTGCGTTGGCTGGGTGCACGTCTCGTTCCCCAGGACGAACGGGCCGGCGGCGCAGCCAGGGCAGACACATGGGTCTGCCCCTACGAGAACACCTCGCGGTTCATCCGTACCTGCCCTGAATGCGCTCAGGATGCCGGGGTGCCGAACGTGCCGTAGCTGACGATCTCGTCCAGCGGATGACGACCGGGTGTGGCTGGCCCCGGACGGGGATCCTTGACCGATGTCGGATAGCCGAGCACGACGATCGACCGCGCCGTCCGCTCCTCCGGAATGCCCAGGATCTCCTTGCCGCGCCGCTGCTGGGATTCGTCCCCGAACCACGCCGTCCCGCCACCGAGCCCGAGCAGGCGGGCGGCGACGAGCAGGCGCTCCGTGACGCGGCCTTCGTCATAGGCCTCGCTGATGGGGCTGGCGCCATTGAGCACGATCGCGATCGCCAGCGATGCTTCGGCTACCCAGTTGATCGGTGTGCGAACCTGGCTGAGGTCGTGGAGCTGCTGCTTGTCCGTGACGACGATGAAGTGCCATGGCTGGGTATTGCGCGAGGAGCCCGTCCAGCGGGCGACTTCCAGCAGCTCGGCGAGGATCTCGTCCCGCACGGGATCCGGTCGATACTGCCGCGCCTGGCGGACCTTCTTCATTTCATCGACCGCGTCGGAATAATGCGAGGAATCCGGCATGCTGCTGCTCCCTGAATGCCGCCCTGAGGGCACGATATCTCGGACCCTCATCATACGGGCATGAGCGGCGGAAATGTGACCAGCATCATGCCGGATCCAGTGCTATGTCGCGGGCGATGCCACCGGTGAGGCGGCGGGTGTTGCGCCCGCCGCCGGGAGCAGGTCGCCGCGCCAAGCCGATGCAACATCAACCTCTCCGGCGAGCAACTCCCGCTCCGTGAGCCAGGCGGCAAGCGATTCCCAGCGGTCGGCCGTCTGGGTGCCGAACGGAATCGTGCCGTTCTCGGTCCAAAGGGGCGCGAGCAGGGCGATGCCCTCTCGCTCGACTTCGAGATCGAGGTCCGGGCTGGCGGCGAGCAGGAGCTCCAGGGCGACATCGGGCTCGGTGATCGCGGCGTTGTACCCACGCTGCAGTGCAGCGAGGAACGCGCGCACCGTATCCTCCTGCTCGGCTACCACGGAGCTTCCGGCGACCAGCACCAGCTCGTAGTAATCCGGCACGCCCCAGTCCTCGACCCGGAAGTACCGGACCGGGGTGCCCTCGCGCTCGGCAAGGATGGTCTCGTGCGTCCAGTAGACGCCGAGCACGGCGTCGGCGCGCCCGGAGAGCACGGCCGGAAGGAGGTCATACCCGACGTTGATCGTCTCCACGTCGGCGATGCTGGCCCCATCGGCCTGGAGCATCGTATCGAGAAATGCCTCATCACTGGGCACTCCAGATACGGCCACGCTCATGCCTCGCAGGTCGCCGGGACTCTCGACGGGGGAATCGGCGAGCACCATCAACGAGTTGAGCGGATGCTGGACGAGGGCCGCGACGGAGACAACCGGGATGTCCTCCGCGCGGGCGTACAGCACTTCGGCGTGATACGAGATGCCGAAGGTGTCCCGACCGGCGCCAACCGTCTGCAGCACGGTCGTCGGGTCGGACGGGGTGTAGACCTCGACATCGAGCCCGGCCTCGGCGAAGTAGCCCCGATCGAGCGCCATGAAGATCCCGGCGTGGTTGGCGTTCGGGTACCAGTCCAGGGCCAGGGTGACGGCCGTTGTCCCCTGGGCACTAGCGACTGACCCGGTCTGGACCCCGCCAAGAGCGAGCCCAGCGGATGCCGCGGTGGCGGCCCGGACGATCTCCCTGCGCGTGACCGCCCGATGCAACAGCGATGATCGATGCGTATAGGAAGACATGGGAAACATTCCTCCGATTCCTGCGCGGGGATTACCCCAGTCAGGTTCGACGGTCGGTGGTCGATCAAACCACCCTCTCAGCCCGGTCCGTCCGAGCTCCCGTTCCGAGTTGTTGCCGTCAGTCTACCGGATGTGGCGCGGGCCTGGAGGAGTGGTCGGATCGCCGGATGTGGCACCTGATTGGCAGTATCGCGGTCTCGATCCTGAAGACGAGGATGTGTGGATCCGGCATGGGGATTGCAGGGCGACCGCAAAGCGAGCGGTGTCCTGAAAGGAGGCTTGATGTGGCTGCAAAAATCGATCGACGGGATGATGTCAATCCCAAACGAGGGCGGAGTGAATATGGCGATGTGGAATTCGCCGATCCCGTCAACAACAAATATCCGATCGACAACGCGGATCACGTCCGCGCGGCGTGGAGGTATATCAACCAGGATGACAATGCCGCGAAGTACGATAAGGATGAGGTGAAAACCATCCGGGACCGGATCAAGCGGGCGGCCAATAAGCACGGCGTCGAGATCAGCGACAAGTAGCGATCCCTTTGCAGATCTCTGGGGCAGATGCCGCTCCCTGATGCTGCTTACAGGACAGGTTCCGCGAAGGTGACCAGCCCTACGGATGCAGCGGCGTGCGACAATAGGCACGAGGTCGATCGTCGAATGGCACGATCGGGTGAGCGATCCGGTTCGCGAGAGACATCCCCTCCATCACCTGTCGACGTGATCCCTGTACTTCCCTGAAATCCCCTGAAGAAGGAAGAGCGCCGTGCGGATAACCATCGTTGGCACAGGAGCCATGGGCTCGCTCATGGCCGGGCGCCTGGCGCACACGGCCTCGCCATCCTCATTGCCGATCTCCGCGCGCCACGAGAGCATCGACGACGTATTGCTCTATGGCCGCCCCTCTCCGCACTTGGAGGCGATCCAGCGCGACGGCCTGCGGCTGGTCGAGATGGATGGGACCTCGCGCATCATCCCGATTCGGGCGTCCAGCAATCCGGCCGACGTCAAGGGCAGCGATGTCGTGCTGGTCCTGGTCAAGGCGTGGGCGACGACGGAGGCAGCGGCTCCCCTGCGGTCGTACCTGACCCGCGACACGATCGTGCTGACGCTGCAGAACGGGCTCGGCAACGCCGCCGCGCTCCGCTCCGCCCTGCTGCACGAGGGTGTCCGGCCCCATGTCTGGCTCGGGGTAACGACGCAGGCCGCGCTCCGGAGTGAGCCGGGCACGGTCGTCCACACCGGCGACGGAATCACCGCGATCGGACGTCGTTCCCAGGAGGTCAATACCCGGATCCGCGATATCGCGACCGCGCTCTCGCTGTCCGGCCTGCGGACGGTGGCGGTGGCGGATATCCATCGCTGGGTGTGGCGCAAGCTCGCGGTGAACGCGGCGATCAACCCGCTGACGGCCCTGGCGGGTGTGCCGAACGCGATGGTAAGCACCGATCCCGGCCTGCGATCGGCGGCGGCCACACTGGCGGCCGAGGTCGTCGCGGTCGCCAACGCGATCGATGTCCCGCTCGATCTTGGCGAGGTGCTTGGCGCGGTCGATGAGGTGGCCCGGGCAACCGGCACGAATCGCTCCTCGATGCTGGTCGATCTGGAAGCCGGGATCAGGACCGAGATCGATGCGATCAACGGGGCAGTCGGGTCGGAGGCGAAACGGCTGCGGATGCCGGCCCCCGCCA
Organism: Thermomicrobiales bacterium; assembly: GCA_035936535.1. Taxonomy (GTDB): domain Bacteria; phylum Chloroflexota; class Chloroflexia; order Thermomicrobiales; family UBA6265; genus CADCWJ01. The sequence goes on from DASYVY010000355.1 coordinate 7,770, forward strand.
ACAATCTGATGACGGCGCTGGTCCGGGCGCGGGAACGCCGGGCGGAAACCGCGCCAGTAACGCCGGGAGACGACGATGGCGTCGATCCCGACCTGGTCGCGGCGGGTGTGTTCGCCTGATGCCACGTTCGGGTGAGGGGTTTCGGTGGATGTTTGACAGGCCTCCGGCGGCATGACGGGTGAGCACGGATGCGTTCGCCAAGAGGTGAAGCTTCGCTTCACGGGACCGACACGCGATGCTGCTGCCAAGTCGGTCCCTACATAACAAAGGCGAGGCATGACCACGGTTGATTCGACCCCACCGCATCCACGGCACACCATCCCCGATCTGCGAGCGCGCAAGGTACGGGACGGATCACCGCCGCTTGTGATGGTCACGGCCTACGACGCGCCGACGGCACGGCTGGCGGCCGAAGCCGGGGTGGATCTCCTGCTGGTCGGCGATTCCGTGGGGACCGCCCGCCTCGGCTACGAGAGCACGGTCCCGGTGACGATGGACGATATCCTCCATCACTGCCGGGCGGTTCGCCGGGGGGCGCCCGCGATGCACATCGTGGCGGACCTACCGTTCATGTCCTATGGCGTGAGCGATGAGCAGGCGGTTGCCAATGCCGGGCGCCTGCTTCAGGAAGGTGGCGCCGATGCCGTCAAGCTGGAAGGCGGGGCGCGCCTGGAAAGCCGGATCGGAGCGATCGTGCGGGCCGGAATCCCGGTCGTCGGGCACATCGGCCTGACACCCCAGACGGCGGGAACGCTCGGGGGCCTGAAGGTGCAGGGCCGCGATCTCGATTCGGCGCGGGCGCTGATCGATGATGCCGTCGCTGTCGAGCGGGCCGGGGCCCATGCGCTCGTGATCGAGGTGGTGCCGGCGGAGCTGGCGAGCCTGATCACCGAACGGGCGGGGATTCCGACGATCGGCATCGGCGCCGGTGCATCGTGCGATGGGCAGGTGCTGGTCGAGACTGACCTGCTCGGCCTGGATGGCCGGTTTTCTCCCCGGTTCGTCCAACGCTACGCCGATCTGGGAACGACGATCCGGGAGGGGTTCGCGGCCTTCGCGGAGGATGTTCGCACGGGTCGCTACCCCACGGCTGCCCATACCTACGCGATGAAACCGGCAATCGCCGCGCAGCTCCGGTCCATCCCGGAAACGGACCCGGTGCTGTGATCGCGCACGCGGCGGTCGTCACGACGCCGGACCAGTGGCGTGGGTTCCGCGCTTCCCGGCCGAACGCCAGCGTGGGGCTCGTGCCGACCATGGGAGCCCTCCATGAAGGGCACCTCTCGCTGATCCGGCGGGCGGCCGCCGAGAACGATCTCGTCGTCGTCAGTATCTTTGTCAACCCGACGCAGTTCAGCGATCCCGCGGACCTGGAGCGGTATCCCCGCACGCTCGACCGCGACATCGCGCTGGCCAGTGACGCCGGGGCGTCGATCCTCTACGCGCCGGATGCGGAGACGATCTATCCCCGGGGATTCGCGACCAGCGTGCATGTCGATGGCGTCACCGAGCGCTGGGAAGGGGAGGCGCGGCCGGGGCATTTCGACGGGGTGGCGACGGTCGTCTCGATCCTGCTCAACCAGGTGCGGCCGGACCGCGCCTATTTCGGCGAGAAGGACTGGCAGCAGTTGGTGATGATCCGGAGGCTGCACGCGGACCTGGCACTGCCGGGCGCGATCGTCGCCTGTCCGACGGTCCGCGAGGCGGACGGCCTGGCGTTGAGCTCACGGAATGTCGCGCTGAGCGGTGAGGAGCGTGCGTCTGCACCGGTGCTGGCGCGGGCGCTGTCCGCCATGCGCGAGATGGCCCTCGCCGGCGAGCCCGATGCCCTGAAGCTCGCCGTGATGGGCGCGATCATCATCCGGCGTGAGCCAGCCGTGTCGATCGAGTACCTCCAGGTGGTCGATCCCGGAACGCTGGAGCCGGTCGATACGGTCCGGCCCGGATCGAGGGCGATCGTGGCGGCGCGGATTGGCTCGACCCGGCTGATCGACACGATGGCGATGACACCGGAGGATGCACCATGAGCAGTTCCCCCGGTTCCATGCCGACCTCGTTAAGGCGCGGGCCGTTGGACTCAACGCGTGGGCCATCGCGGAGCGCAGCGCTGCCGGCACCGGTCCAACCCCAGGGCGTGCGCTCCGGCAGCCTGTTCTCGATCGCCATGCGGCCATCCAGCCTGAGCGCCGCCAGGGCGCGGTGGTGTCACTGGGTTCTCGCGTCGCGGCCGAAGACGCTTCCCGCCGCGATCGCGCCGGTCCTCGCCGGAACGGCGGTGGCCATCCATGAGGATGGCTTTCACCCGCAGACGGCGAGCCTGGCGCTGATCACCGCGCTGCTCCTGCAGATCGCCGCCAATTTCGCCAATGACGCCCTTGATTTTCGTCGCGGGGCCGATACCCGGCAGCGGGTCGGACCGGCGCGGGTCACCGCAAGCGGATTGATCGATGCCGATGATGTGCTGCGGGCAACCGCGTTGACGCTTGCGCTGGCAACGCTGACAGGGCTGTTCCTCGTGCTCCGGGGCGGGTGGCCGCTGGCGGTGCTCGGCATCGCCGCGCTGATCTGCGCGGTGGCATATACGGGCGGGCCGTTTCCGCTGGGCTATCTCGGGCTGGGCGAGGTATTCGTCTTCCTGTTCTTCGGCCCGGTTGCCGTCGCCGGAACGGCCTATGTCCAGACGCTGGACGTGACCTGGCTGGCGCTGGCGACGGCCGTTCCGCTGGGGGCGCTGGCGACCGGGATCCTGGTCGTCAACAACCTTCGCGACCTGCGGACCGATGCCCTTGCCAACAAGCGGACGATCGCGGTGCGGATCGGGGATCGCAGCACGCGGCTGGAATACGGCCTGCTGCTCCTGGTCGCGCTGGTCGCGCCGCCGCTGTTCTGGTTTGCGGGGTGGCTGAACTGGTGGTGGGTGCTGACCCTGGCCTGGTGGCCGATCGCGAACCGGCTCTGGATGCAGATCACGACGCGGACCGGCCCGGCGCTCAATCGCACACTGGCGGATACGGGGCGGGGGCTGTTGCTCTACAGCATCCTGCTCTCGCTGGCGCTGATCCTGACCGGGCGCTGGCCGTGATGAGGACGGCTGATTCGACAATGGCAGAGCTGCTGCCCAGGGGGCGACTTCTGTGGCGACCTGGGTAACCCATGATCGTGACCATGACCATAGCCTGTCGCCCAGCATGGCTCACGGTCTCGCCGTGCAACGCACAACCCGTGTCCCGTGAGCCTCGGGCGACCACCGGGGTCGTCCCTACGACTACGTAATGGGTGTGACCGTGACGAACAATGGACCTTCCCATGGGGCGATCCGGAGTGGACGTGACATCCGGCGGATGTTCGACCGGATCGTGCCGCGCTACGACCTGATGAATCGGGTGATGACCGGAGGGCGCGACGCTGTTTGGCGGACGATGGTGGCGCGGAAGGCGGTCGCCGCTCATCCGGGAGGGGCGAAGGTTCTCGATGTCGCGACCGGCACGGGCGACCTGGCGTTCGCGATCCGGGAGGCCGGCGCGGCGCAGGTGACAGGGGTCGATTTCTCGCGGGAGATGATCCTGTCAGCGCGCAACAAGGCACGGCGGAAGGGCGATCCATCGACCTTCCTGATCGCCGATGCGCTGCACCTCCCCTTCGCCGATGCGACGTTCGACGCCTGCACCGTCTCGTTCGGGCTACGGAACATGGTCGATTACGATGCCGCGCTGCGCGAGATGACACGTATCCTGCGACCGGGCGGGATGTTCATCTGCCTGGAGATGACGCCGTTCCAGCGCCCGATCGTGGGGCCGCTGTTCCGGGTCTATTTCGAGCGGATCGTGCCGCTCGTGGGCGGGGCGTTGAGCGGTGATCTCTCGGCCTACCGGTACCTGCCGCGCTCGGTCGAGGCATTCCCGACGGCGCATGACCTGGCGGAGCGGATGCGCGGGATTGGCCTCGAGCATGTGCGGTATTCCCTGCTCGGGTTCGGCGCGGTGGCGATCCATTCGGGCACCCGCCCGGAGTGAGCAACAGACCGCAACTGGTCGATACCATTGTCCGTTCGTCATTCCGCAGCGTCGCGAATGCGGCCCATCGATGGTTCCGCCATTGCCCATGGGACCGACCACTACACGACTCCGTAGTGGCCGGTCCCATGGGCGGTGGCTTTGCCACCGAGCGGCCACGGTGCGATGCGGCCCATTGTGCCGGCCAAGGGGGTGCGACCGAGCGGTTCCCTGTCAGGGCGAACGTTGTTGGGGTGTCAGGTGGCCGGCATGAAACCGGCCACTACATTACCCTGCACCACATCGTCCCTACTTGGCCCTTCCGGGGGTGGAACGCTGGGTCAGTCCTCGAGCGTGTCGAGGTTGGCGACCGTCAGCAGCCGATCGTAGTCCGGCTGCCAGAAGAGATGGCTTAGCTGCACGCCCTCCAGTACCTGATAGACAGCGACCACCTCTTCGGTCTCGTCGGGACCGATCGCGACCTCGCTCTCGGTTGGAGCGATCTCCGCTCCGCTCTCGGCATCCGCGAATGCTCGCGAGTAGAAAAATCCGTCGACATCCTGGACGCGGAAATCATCGCCCCGGACGATGAGGTTTCCCCGGGAGCCGAGGTTCGTGATCTCGATGACGAACGCGATGTAGACCGTGCCCGGATCCGGTTCGTAAAACTCGCCGTACTCCTCCCACGGAATGGCCACGTCGGTCACGCGCAGCCGGGCGACCTCGCTGCCGCTCTCGGTGATGAACCGCACCTCGTCGCCGATGTCGGGGTTGCCCC
>DASYVY010000356.1:0-29108 GCA_035936535.1 Thermomicrobiales bacterium
CGTACCCACGCCGCAGCTATTGGCCGCGCGAGTCCTGACCAAGAAAGTGATCCCGCAGACATCAAACGAGCATGCGGCATCTTGATGCTGCATGCTCGTTTGATAGCGCTTTCCATTCCTGTCCCGGCTATTCGACGGAACGCTTGAGCTGTGTTCCGGGCCGGAAGACGGGGCTCTTACGGGCGGCGATCGTCATGGGCTCGCCGGTCTGAGGGTTGCGTCCCTGCCGGGACGATCGCTCAACGACCTTGAACGAGCCAAAGCCACTGATAGTGACTTCATCACCCTTTGCCAGCGCTTCCTCGATAGCCGAGAACACCGCGTTGACCGCCTTGCCACTCACGGACTCGTTCTGACCGGATTCCTCGGCGACGACTCTGACGAGATCTTGCTTGCGCACGCTGTTCCCCCCTTTGGATGACGTTCCATCCATGATGGGCCGTCATTCGTTGAATGCTCGATCTTTGTAAAGCCATCAGCGTGCCAGGCATGTCGGCAATCGCGATGGAACGCAGCAACACAATTACGGCTTGTTTATGCCTCGCCGTTGACGCGCTACCTCGAAGATAAGCAATGATCCTGCCACGCCCGCATTGAGACTCTCGACTCCAGCGAACAGCGGAATCCGCACCGTGGTCGTCGCCTGCAACCGGGTCGCAGGCGACGGTCCGTCCGCTTCACCGCCCACCACGATCGCGGAGGGACCGGTCCAGTCGATTTCCCAGTAATCCGCCGTTCCGGTGGCATCCGCGAGCGCAACTGTCGAGATGTCCTGCAGGCGCTTGTGGAGCCCATCATGGGAACAGCTCCGGATGGGTATCCGGAAATGCGCGCCCATGCCTGCGCGAACACTCTTGGGATTGAACGGGTCAACTGTCTCCCGGGTCAGGAGCACTTCAGAGACACCACCCCCTGCGGCGGATCTCAGCAGCGTGCCCAGATTGCCTGGATCCTTTACCCCGTCGACGACCAGCAGCAAGGCGGGCGAGGTGTCGTCATGGTTGACGGCTCCGGGAAGGGCATCGATCGACACCGTGGCCATGATGCCCTGCGAGTGCGTCACCTCCGAAAGAGCGTCAAATATGGTCGGCTCAGCGTACCGTACAGGCACATCGGCGGGGATCCGCTGCTCGAGGCTCCCGGTCACACTATCTGCACGGAGGAGCACAAGGTCAACTTGAGTGCCGGCGGCAAACGCGTCGAATACGCACCGCACCCCCTCGACGACAAACGCCCGCTCCTCGGATCGCCCTTTACGGCGGAGAAGCGAGCGTATGTGTTTGACGATGGGATTGGCGGAACTTGTGATCAGCGGAGCGTCCCGATTGGGCATCGAGCAGCTCCTCGTCTAACGACCGCGTCAGGCCGCCGGTAGCGACTTTCGAGCGACCTCGACAACAGCCGAGAACGCTTCCTCGTCACGTACGGCGAGATCGGCAAGCATCTTCCGGTCGACCGCGACGCCGGCGATGGAGAGACCCTGGATGAGCCGACTGTAGGTCAGACCGTTGAGGCGGCTCGCTGCATTGATGCGCTGGATCCAGAGGCGGCGCATATCCCGCTTTCGCGTCCGGCGATCGCGGTAGGCATATGTGAGAGAGTGCATCAGCGATTCGTGCGCCCGCTTGTACAAGCGGTTGCGCGTTCCCCGATGCCCCTTTACCTGCAAAAGGACCTTCCGGTGACGGCGATGAGCCGCCACTCCTCGTTTAACTCGAGCCATGTTCGTTCCTCATAGCCATTGTGGGTGAAAGCCACCGGCACAGCTGCATCACCCGTTAGGAAGCAGCCTTCTCACCCGCTTGGTCGTGGTCTCATCCATGACCAGCATTCTGTCAAATTGTCGCTTCACCCGTGGCGCCTTCTTGCGGCGAAGATGGCTCTTCATGCCTTTCGCATGCATGATCTTGCCTGTCCCGGTGATCTTGAAACGCCGCTTGGCGCCTTTATGTGTCTTGAGTTTGACCTTGTTGCCCACTGCCGTTCTGGTCCTCTCTGCCCGAACCGCTCGGCCGCTGCCGGAGCGGAGCCATGTACATCGTCATGGTTCTCCCCTCCATCCGGGCCGGCTGCTCGATCGTGCCATGCTCCCGAAGCTGGATCGCCAACTGATCGAGCAGATCGCGCCCTAGCTCCGGATGCGTAATCGACCGTCCCCGGAAGAGGACCGTAAGCTTGACCTTGTCACCGCCATCAAGGAACTTGGCCGCCTGGCGACCCTTGGTCTCGAGGTCGTGATCGCCGATCTTCGGCTCGACCCGTACCTCTTTCAGCTTGATGACGTGTTGATTCCGGCGCGAATCCCGCTCTTTGCGACTTTGCTCATATCGGAATTTGCCGTAGTCCATTAATCGACAAACGGGAGGGGAAGCGTTTGGCGCTACCTCGACGAGGTCCATGCCACGTTCCCTGGCCATCTCAAGCGCTTGCCGAGTAGGAATGATTCCGACCTGGGTTCCTTCGTCATCGATTAATCGAACTTCGCGGATACGAATGCGTTCGTTTACGCGAGTTTGCACTGGTCTGGAAATAGCTTGCCTCCTGAACTGCGCTCGTCTAACGCGGGACGCACCGAAATGCCGGTGCGATGCACCGACCATGCGCCTGCAGCGTCACATAGCAAAGGTACCATGCTGGGCTACCGGCAATCAATCAGCATGGCGTCCAACGCTCAGGGCCGACTCCGCCTCGACACGAGCGGAATCTCCCCGGCCGAACTCCGTGAGAAACTGCCGGGTCCTTCGTTCGTCGTCCCTGAGCTGCCGAACCAGCTCCTCGACGCTGGCAAACGTCGCGTCCGGACGAATCCGCTCCAAGATATTGGCCGCCAGAATTCGACCGTAAAGGTCTCCCGAAAAGTCCAGCAAGTGGGTCTCCACCAGACGGTTTCCGGTGTTCAGGGCCGGACGTGTACCGATGTATGTCATCGCCGGTCGCTCGACCGCCCCGCCTGGAAGCACGGCAAGGGACACGTAGATGCCATCGGGCAGCGACACCTGATCCGCTGGGGGCTCGACATTGGCTGTCGGATATCCAATCGTGCGACCTATCTTGGCGCCCTCGATCACTTCACCGGAAATTTGAAAGGGGTGACCGAGCAGCCTGCGAGCCGGCCCGACCTCCCCGGCGGAGATCAGTTTCCGGATCCGGCTGCTACTGACAACCGCACCATCGCGTTCGACGCGACCTATCGCATGCAGGTCCACGCCGAGTTCAGCGGCGATCTCGGTCAGGCGCTCGACGTTTCCAGCACGCTTGTGCCCAAGCGCAAACTCCTCACCCACCCACAACTCCATTGGATGGGCAGCAGCATACAGATCTGTAAAGAACACCTCAGGTGACAGGCGCATCAGATCCGGAGTGAATTCGAGCACCAGGGCCGTTGCCACACCTAGCCCGGCAAGCAGTTCCAGTTTCCGTTCTGCCGTAACAAGCCGTCCGGGAAACGACTCTGGCCGGATCACCTTCGACGGCGGTGGTTCGAACGTGACTACAAGGAGCGGGACCTCGAGCTCAAGCGCGCGTGCTTTTGCTTTCGCCAGCAGATGCTGATGCCCGAGGTGTACTCCATCGAACGTTCCAATCGAGACGACATGCTGCCTGTCCGGCACCTCGTCGAAGGCGCGTATCGTGGTCATATACGGCTGATCGATCATTCCGGCAGTATCACCTTGGTTGACCGAATGATTCCCGCCTCGGCTTCACCAACGCCCAGCCATACCCCGCCGCTATCGTAGACACGCACCGTCCCGGTTGGGATCGCGCCATGTGCCACCGGCTGCCCCGTTGTCCACAGTCGCAAGGCCGGATCGTCCAGGACAACAGCATGCAGGTTCTGCAGAACCCAGTCTGGGTGAAAAGCCATCCCTGCCCAGCCAAGTGTCTCATGAAGCAGTGCAAAATCATTGAGTGAAACTGCGTCGTCAATCGTGAACGGACCACTATGGGTGCGCACGAGATGAGACAGATACGCCCCGGTCCCGGCGTGGGTCCCTAGGTCGCGGGCGAGCGAACGTACGTAGGTGCCTTTGGAGCACGTGATATCGAGTGTCAACGTCGGCGGTCGCCAGTCGACCGGCTCGAGCGCGTGAACGACGATTTCGCGGGGCGGAACGTTGACCGAACGCCCCTCGCGCGCCAGCTGATAGAGCCGCTTTCCTCCGATCTTGACCGCCGAGTGCATCGGTGGCGTCTGCAGCTGCCTACCCAGTGCCGACCGCAGCACCGCTTCCAGCCGTGATGCCGTGAGGCATGACGCATCCGCGATCCCGGTCACGATACCGTCCGCATCTGAGCTGTCGGTTGTGATTCCGAAGGTGACACCCGCACGGTAGGACTTGTCCGCCTCGGCAAGGTACTCGACTGTCCGTGTCGCCAGCCCCACGGCAATCGGCAGCACGCCTACCGCCGCCGGATCGAGCGTCCCCGCGTGCCCGACCCGACGTTCGCCGAGAATGCGGCGTACACGGGCGACCACGTCATGGCTTGTCCAGCCCGCGGGCTTGTCGATCACGACGTACCCATGCCGGTTGGCCCGACGCCGCCCCTTCGTCATCAGATGATGATGCTAAACGGTGCATCAGCAGGTGCTGGACCGGCCAGTTCCGCCACCCGTGTCAGGAACGCCTGCTTGGCGGTCTCGTCTCCCTCGATTGTGCATCCAGCGGCTCGGGGATGTCCTCCTCCCCCGAATTGCGCGGCAATCGCCGAGACGTCGACGTCCGGGAACATGGTCCTCAGACTGACGCGCCAACCCCGCTCGTTGGCGTAGAGAATGGCCGCCGCGCGGGAACCCTGCGTCCCGACCAGGAAGTTGACCATGCCTTCGGCTTCAACGGGTGCCGCACCGCACGCATCGAATTCCTGGGTGGTCAACTCGGTCCAGATGAGCGATCCCGTCCACTCCACCTTGCGGAGCGCCCGCTCCCAAAGGCAGACTGAAGATCTTGGCTTGAGGCGGAAGAGCGCGTCGACGATCGGTGCCGGGTTCGCACCGGCATCGACGAGGTCGGCGGCGGTCCGCATCGTCCTCGACGTTGTGGATTCGGTCCGCAAGCCGAGGGTGTCGCCGTAGATTCCCGCCAACAAGCATTGGGCGATATCCGCCGTCAACTCCGTTCCCCATGCCGCCAGGATGTCCGCCACCACTTCCGAGGCGGATGCAGCGGCATCCTGGACGATATTCACGGCGCCGAAGCGGTCGTTGGTGACATGGTGATCGATGTTGACGATCCGCACTGTCCCGGATACCCGGCTTGGATCGTCCGAATAGAACGCTCCGAGCCGTTTCCGGTCCGCGCAATCGACGAGACAGAGCACGTCATAGTCGGGAAGTTCGCCCTGACCATAGAGCAGGACGTTTTCTATGCCGGGAAGAAATGCTAGGTTCGCCGGCAGCTCACCATCGCTGACCAGCGGAATCGCCCGTACGTCCTGCTGTCGCAGCGCATGCATGACGGCCAAAGGAGACGCGAGACCATCGGCGTCGACATTCTGATGCATCGGCATCAGCACCAGCCGCGCCTTGGTCAATAATCGCAGCGCCTCGGCCGCGGCGCTTGCATCGAGCTTCCAGCTTGAGTGGCTCATTCCGTCTCCCCAGGCCTCGCTCTCGCCGCAGGCTTGTCCTCGTCGGGGGCCGGCTGGGGCGACGTCTCCCGGATCTCCCGCAACGTCGCGGAGATGCTCTGTGCGTACTCCATCGACCGGTCATCGCGGAAATCAAGATCCGGGATTTGCCGCATCCTGAGACGTGGCTTGAGGTGAAAGCGGATGAACTTGGCGGCGGAGTGCAGCGCATCGAGTGTCGCCGTCCGCTCCTCGTCCGTGCCCAGAACGCTGACGTAGACGCGAGCCGATCGAAGGTCCGTCGTTACGTCGACCGTAGTAATGCTCATGAACCCGATACGAGGATCCTTGACCTCGCGCCGGATGATATCGGTGAGTTCCTCCCGGAGCAACTCACCGACTTGCCTGGTGCGTCTCGTCACGGCGGCATCCCTGCGCGTTTCCGTGCTCTCCCGGGTGCCGTGGGGTCACAGCAGTCTTGCCCCTGACCCACGAAACCCGAGAGGCACTCGATCAGGTCCGGGCAATTTCCTGCCGATGGAGGAATTCCATCTGGTCGCCCACCTGAATGTCATTGAATCCATCGAGCCCGAGGCCACATTCGTAACCCGCCGCTACTTCGCGGGCGTCCTCCTTGAACCTCTTGAGCGACTTGATTCCGCCCTCGAAGACCACGGTACCGCTGCGAAGCACACGAGCCCGCGAGTTGCGGATGACCTTGCCATCAAGCACGTACAGCCCCGCCACCACGTCGTTGTTCGGCAGCTTGAAGGTCTCACGCACCTCAGCATAGCCGTCGGTCACGTCCTCGAAGATCGGGGCGAGCAGCCCCGTCATGGCGGCTTTGACTTCGTCGAGGAGGTTGTAGATGATCGTGTAGAAGCGAACGTCGATTCCAGCTGCATCCGCTGCCCGCTTGGCGGCGGCATCAGGGCGGACATTGAAACCGATGACAATGCTCCGCGTCGTGGCTGCCAGGTTGATGTCGGACTCCGAGATCGCTCCCGTCGCCGCGAGCTGGATCGACAGCTGAACCCCCTGCTCCATCGAGTCGTTCAGCTTGAGCAGCGCATTCTGGATCGCCCCGAGCGAACCCTGCACGTCTGCCTTGAGGATGACGCGGAGCTCCTCGGTCTTTCCTTCCTTGACCTGATCGTAAAGCTCGGTCAGCTTCACGGGCCGGTTTTCGCTCAGGGATTCCACGCGCCGCTGGGCGTGCCGCTGCTCGGCAAGCTGCCGGGCGGTTTTCTCGTCATCGAAGACCAGGAACGAATCACCGGCCTGCGGTACTTCCATGAGCCCCAGAATCTCGACCGGAGTGCTCGGTCCTGCCCGGCGCAGACGCTTTCCGCGATCGTCGAACATCGCCTTGACGCGTCCCCAGGTCGAGCCGGCAACCACGACATCGCGAAGATTGAGCGTCCCGCTTTGGACCAGAAGGGTCGCGATCGGACCTCGACTGCTGTCCACCTGCGCCTCGACGACGACCCCCATCGCCGCCTTGTTGGCGTTCGCCTTCAGCTCGTTGACGTCGGCGACCAACAGCAGGACTTCGAGCAGGTCATCGAGCCCTGTTCCTTCCCGGGCGGACACCTCGACGAATGGGACGTCACCCCCCCACTCTTCTGGCATCACCGCCGCGTCCGAAAGCTGTTGCTTGACCCGATCCGGGTTCGCGGCCGGAAGATCGATCTTGTTGACCGCAACAACAAGGGGCACGTTCGCCGACTTGATGTGCGCGATCGCCTCCCGAGTTGTCGGCATGACGCCGTCGTCCGCTGCCACAACCAGCACCGCGATGTCCGTCGCCTGCGCGCCGCGGGCTCGCATGGCGGTGAAGGCTTCGTGCCCAGGGGTGTCAAGGAACGTCAGCTTGCGTCCCTGCGTTTCCACCTGATAGGCACCGATGTGCTGGGTGATGCCACCCGCTTCTCCTTCGGCGACATTGGCCGACCGGATGGAATCGAGCAGCTTGGTCTTGCCGTGATCGACATGCCCCATGATCGTGATCACGGGAGGTCGGGTACGAGAGTCGGGATCGGCGTCGTTTTCCAGGCGCCGGGACTCGAAGTTCGCGACTTGTGACGCGACCTCGTCATCCTGGGGATTCGTTTCCCATCCCAGTTCGGTGGCAACCCTCGCCGCGGTAGCGAAATCCACCTGCTGGTTGAGGTTTGCCATGATCCCGAGCTTCATCAACTCTCGGATGACTTCGATTCCCGACGTCTGGATCTTCTCGGCCAATTCGGCCACCGACATCACGGGAGGCAGCGACACAGGCTCCCGGATCACTGGCGCTGTGCGCTTCACGGCGACAGTCCGTGCCCCGCCCGCGCCTCGCCGTCCTCGCCGATTCCCGCCGCCCCGGGCGCCTCCCCGGCGTGCTCCGTCGCGTCCTATCGTATCAGTCATCGTGCAGACTCCCTGGATTCCGCCGCGTTGTCGTGCGCTTCCGGTGAGGAAGGCAAAGACGCCGCGAAACGCTTCATTGATTCAATTATTTCAGGAGCGAGTTCGGCATTGAGCGCTCGTGCGAGCAATGGGCTCGAGAGCGCGCGCTCCCAGCAGTCAGGCTTGTGACAGAGATACGCCCCTCGGCCATTCTGCTTGCCAGTGGGATCGATCGTAACATCTCCTTGTGGGCTGCGAACGATCCGGACCAGGCCCCGCTTTGCTCCCGTTTCGCGGCATGACACGCACGTCCTGATAGGCACGTGCTTCTGCCTCACCACCTTCTTCCGCCTGGATGAGCGGGTTTGACTTGCCTGAGGCATGCTCACCGCAACGCCTCCCTTCACATCACTGGCTGATCCTGTGCCGCCACGGAGGTCTCGGTTTCCAGTTCGTCCCCATCGAGCGGCAAGAGATCCCCCGTCGCCTGATCGAACCTGGCCCGGAGCTCACGCTCGTAGTAGACCTCGACTACACCATTGGCAAGATCAACGTCGACTTGGCGCCGGAGAAGATCGTCAGACAACGGCCCGTAGTTCCGGCCACTCACGTTGATCATGCCATCGGCCTGCACGGCTCGCGGCTGCCGTCCCTGCCATCCAAAGTCCGGCATCATGTCGCTGGCCGACTCCCGAGCCGAACGGAAAAACTCGCCTCCCGCTTCCAGCAGCGACTCCGGTCCCTTGATGTCGATTCTCCAACCCGTCAGCTTGTAGGCGAGGCGGGCATTCTGCCCTTCCTTGCCAATGGCCAGCGACATCTGGTCGCTTGGCACGATTACCGTGGCGATACGCTGGTCCCCCGACTCGTCCAGCGAGACGTTGGTCGGCTTTGCCGGGCTCAGGGCGTTCGCGATGAACGTCGCCGTATCGGACGACCACTCGATGACATCGATCTTCTCGCCATAGAGCTCGTTGACGATATTCTGAATCCGGACACCTCGCACGCCGACGCAGGACCCAACCGGATCGACTTTCTCCTGGCGGGCGGCGACCGCCACCTTGGACCTCAGTCCCGGCTCGCGAGCGATCTCCATCAACTCGACGGCGCCCGTCTGCATCTCCGGGACTTCCTGCTCGAACAAGCGACGAATCAGGCGCGGATCAGATCGCGAGACGATGAGCTGCGGTCCCCGCGCATGGCTGTTGACTTCGGTAAGCAGCACCTTGATGCGCTGGTTGGGACGGTACCGTTCGGTCGGGACCTGCTCCCGGGCCGGCATCACGGCTTCTGCCTTGCCGAGTTCGATGATCACCGCGCGGTTGTCCGCACGCTGGACGACGCCGCTAAGGACCTCGCCTTCCTTGTCCTCATATTCCTTGAACACCGATTCGCGCTCGTAGTCACGGATTCGCGTGTGAACTACCTGCTTGACGGTTTGGGCGGCGATTCGGCCAAAATTGTCAGGCGTCTTCCGAATCTTGACGACGTCTCCAATGACTGGAGCCGCGGCATGTTCCGCCGCATCGGCGAGGCTGATCTGCACATCGGGGTTCGTCACCGGATCGGCAACGGTCTTGAGGACCACGACCTGCATCTCACCGGTCGCCTGGTCCAGTTCGACGACGACTTCCTCTTCTGAGCCAGTTGCTTTCTTGTAGACAGATGTCAAAGCTTGCTGGACTGAAAGGAGCACCGCATCACGCGGAATTCCGCGCTCCGCGGCTATCTGGGCGATCGCGGTATAGAGATCGCTCTTCATCCCGCGCACCTCCTCACATGGATACGAAAAATAGGAACGCATTGACGACGCTACCCGCGGGCCTGGTGCTGCAACAATGGTTTGAACAGCAAGAAACGTGGGCGTGGGCCCACGTTTTGATCCCACAGAGATCGTTTACGTCTGGAGATTATACCATTTACGCCACACCCATTCAATGTAAACCGGAGAAGGATCGGCGTGCTATAACTAGGCGCTGTATATGAGCACCATGTGCTCAGCCAGCCGTCCTCCGCAGTTCGGACATTCCCCATGCGCATCGGTTCCACGTTCACGGCTCCGTAAGCCGGGAACATGCGTGAGGCACTTCCAGAGGCGGCCTTTCCACATCGTCCTGTTCCGCCTTGCACTTGCGCGTGCGTCCACGCTCCGTCCCTCACTACGATGAGAAAGGCCTCATGACCGACCTCGGCTTGAATCGGCGGCTTCGCCAGCGTTCGCGGCGTGCCGGCGTCATGATCGGCGTATCGATGGCGCTTACCATCGCTCTTTGTGTCACCGGGTTCTCGGTGATCTATGCATCCCTCGATGACGTGCTGGGGGACTTCGTCTCCAGAGATCAGTCGCTCACTGCCACCGAGGAACCCGAACGCGGAACGGAGATTGCCGCTCAGGCACCCACCGATCCGACGGCACCGCCCGAGGATCCGGCCGAACCCGCAACTGCACCCACGCCAACATCCGAGCCCTCACTGCCGCCAACCGATCCGCCTGCTTCACCCACCGAAACGGCCTTCCAGCCGAACTATCAGACCTCCAACCAGTACACGCTGAACCTCCGCTCGGAGCCCTCGAGCGTGGAAGGCGAAAGCGACGTGGTCGCCGTATTGCCGCCTGCCACGCCTCTGCAGTACCAGAGTGAAGATGCCCCCACGCAGAACCCACAGCGGGATGGGGATCGCTGGATGCGATTCCAGACTGAAGAGGGCGAGGAAGGCTGGATCCGCGAGATCGATGTCGAGCCTTACCAGCCATAGCAAGTGCCCGCGTATAAGCGCCTGCGCGCGGCGCTTGGACGAGAGCGGCGCATTGCATGGACAGGTGACCGGAAGCAGCATCCGATCGTCCACTCCCAGGATCGCTGAGAGCACAAAAAAGCAGGCCGGACCAGAAGGGTGCGCCGGCCGACGCATGGGTGGCCCATCCTGGAAGGAATCGCGATGCAACACGTCACCATAATCGGACTTGGCCTGATCGGCGGGTCGATCGGGTTAGGCTTGCGCCGCTGGTCAGCGGCGAACTCGGATGCGCTCCGGGTGGTCGGGTTCGACGAGGACATCGAAAAGCAGCGACGCGCAAAGGGTATCGGTGCCGTCGACGCCGTTGAGTGGTCACTCGCCAATTCGGTATCCCAGGCTGATGTCGTCATCGTCGCGACACCGGTCGGAGCGATGCCGGACGTATTCGACAATATCAGCCCGCACCTCAAGCATGGTGCAGTCGTCACCGATACGGGATCGGCAAAAGCGGAAGTGCTGGAGTGGGCGAAGCGGCTCCCATCCCACGTGGACTTCGTGGGCGGACACCCGATGGCGGGGAAGTCGGAGAGCCTGGAAGCAGCGGATGCAGCGCTTTTCAGGGGAGCGACGTGGGTCCTGTGTCCCTCGGTGACGGCTGCTGAAGGTTCGGTAAGGACGGTTCTGGGAATTGTCGCTGCCGTTGAGGCCGACGCCTTCTTCGTGGACCCGGTGGAACACGACAGTTACGTGGCGGGCGTCAGCCACCTTCCATTTGTCGTCGCGGCCTCACTCATGGAAGCCGTCGCCAGCGACGCGGCATGGCGTGACATGAAAACGCTGTCGGCGAGTGGTCTTCGGGATACAACGCGCCTCGCGCTCGGCAACCCCGTAATGCATCGAGATATCCTTCTCAGCAACCGAGCGTCCGTGTCCCGCTGGATCGATGCATTCACCACCAGTCTGCAGACCGTAAAGCAGCAACTTCAGGCCAACGATGAGGAGGCCGCCGAACGCCTTCTCGAGTTCTTCAGCAAGGCGCAGGACGACCGCGCGAGACTGGAAACGACGAACAATCGCTCGGCGGAGCAGGATGCGCTAAGCGCCGGGTCGACGCCCAGGGAGAACGTGTCGGATCAGGTAGGCAGGATGTTCCTTGGCGGCCTCGGGCGACGCCGGCGCGAATCCCGGAAGGGCAGGGAGTGACAGCGGTCAGGGCACGATCCGCCAGACGTCCGGTAGCTCGTAATGAAACAGCGAGCGGGTAGGTCTCCCGCCCTTGCGGATGCGCCCGCGCCCGCGCCGGGAAAGCTCGGCGTAGCTGTTGTGGATCTGGATGATTCGCTTTTCCTTGAGGTTGATGACAACCAGGCCCAGGTTGGCCGGCTCCATGCTCCGGCGGCGCGTCAGCCCATCGACGACCCTGAACGGTCGATGCCGCGGATCGTCGCCCGACGCGATAGCGGGTTCATAACCATCGGAGACACCTTCGACGTTGTGCTCGTCAAATACGCTCAGCCCGCCCATCACGGTGGCGGCCCAGTGGGCATCGTATCGGCGGGCATACGAGAGCAGGTCCTGCACGCAGCGCGGGCCGTGGCTGCAGGCCGCCGCAATCACCTTCAGGCCATGCCCCGGCCCAACGAAACTTACGGATCCGGATTCATCGATCACATTGAAGCGAAACATGCTGGCAGACATTGTGGCTCCGACAGTGGAGACGTGCGCGAGTGCCGGTCGAGAGGCAAGTTGGGGGCTGCCGGTTTGCGTGGCACGTTGGCGCGGTACTGTACCATATGGACATGGCCGCCCGGCATCAGAATCTACCGCAGGACGACACCGTGACCGACTCCGATTCCAGACACACCCCGGAAGGTTCTGCACCCTCCAGCAAGTCGCGGGTCGACCGTGAGATTGAGGAAATTCTTTCGCGCAGCGAGAACGTTCTTCCGCTTCCGCCGCGGGAGTCCCGGCCGAAGCGGCCTTCCATCCAGAAGTCTCCGCAGGTGTCAACTACACCTACTTTCTCGGACCTGACCGCACGCTGGGGGCCGCGAGTTCTCGCCGCGCCGATCCTGCTTGCGCTTGGCGCCGCGCTGATGTCCGTCCTGATCGCCGGTAGCTCCCCGCTGCTGGCGAACCTGTTCGCCTTCGCTGCGGTAGCCCTTGTCCTCTATCCCATCATCCAGCGCTTCAGGAGGCCGTCGACGGCCCCCGACGCGAGGATGTGGCGGGGACGAGAGATCGACCCCCGACTGGATCAGCCCTCCCCCATCTCGCAGATCAAGCAGTGGTGGTCATCCCAACGACGCTGACCTCGACGAACGATCCCTCTCCCGTCGCTCATGGTTGTGGGCTGTTGGGGGATGCCGGCGCCGTCCCTGTTCCCTGGTGATGCTCGCTCCGGGCAGGCACTATGGTAGCGTTCGACCGCCATGGGACGGACTCATCTACGGAATGTGGGCTGATCGGGGAAGACTGCATGCCTCAGGTTATTTCCGACATCGTCGATGTCTATGTCTTTCGCCGGCTCAACGCCCGCGTCCAGTTCCTGCTCCTGCAGCGCAAGCGCGATGTCGCGCTGGGGCAAACATGGCAATCCTTTCACACTCGCCTGAGGCGTGATGAAAGCACTATCCAGGCCGCGTACCGGGCCGTCGAAGAACTGGCGGGGCTTAGGGTAAGCGCGGTGTATTCCGCTGATTACGTCAACCAGTTTTTCGACGACACACGTGATGTGCTGGTTCTCGCCCCGGTGCTCGCCGTTAACGTCAAACCGCAGGCGCCGGTCAGGCTGGATCCGGACCTCCGGGATTGCGCCTGGCTTGACCGCGACGAGGCGACCGTCCGCCTTCCCTTTTCCGGTCAACGCTGGGCAGTTCGGCACATCGACGAACTGATGAGCATGGGCCACGCGGAATCGGAACTCTACCGACTGACCGTCCCGGAACCGCCTGCCCCGCGCGGTGGATTGGCAACTGCCGCGGACGAGCCTGCCGGCTACGGCGACGTCAATGGGACCGAGGTGACTCGCGTAGAGTCTGGCTGGGCTGTTGCTCCATCCGAACAGCCTAACGACTCGGTTTCGTCGCTGCAGGATCGGCCTGTGGAAGAAGACACCGTCGAGCATCGTGACGATCTCCCGGACGCAGAGGAGGACGCTGGCTCGCCGCGCATCGGCACTCGCACAGATGTTCGACCGAGATCGGGATAGGCCGTATACTAAAGGGCTTGCATCCTGGCGCGACCCACGGGAGTACCATGCCCAGCTTCGAACTCGTCTCCGAACTTCGGCCGACCGGTGATCAACCACGCGCGATTGAACTCCTGAACGAGGGCCTTGATGCCGGGGAGCGCATGCAGACGCTGCTTGGTGTCACCGGCTCCGGCAAGACGTTCACGATGGCCAACGTGATCCAGCATGTAAACCGGCCAACATTGATCCTCGCTCACAACAAGACGCTGGCCGCACAGCTCTACAGTGAGTTCAAAGAGTTCTTTCCCAAGAACGGCATCGAGTATTTCGTTTCCTACTATGACTACTATCAGCCGGAGGCTTACGTCGCTCGGACCGATACCTTCATCGAGAAGGATGCCGATATCAACGAGGAGATCGACAAGCTCCGGCACGCGGCGACCCGCTCGCTCCTGACCCGGAAGGACACATTGATCGTCTCGTCGGTTTCCTGCATCTTCGGTCTGGGGACACCCGAGGAGTATGCCAACACCACCGTTGACCTTCGTCGAGGCTCGCAAATCCGCCGCGACAAGGTGATCAGGCACCTCATCGATATTCAGTACGATCGCAATGACATGACCCTGACACGCGGATCGTTCCGCGTCCGTGGCGACACGCTGGAGATCTACCCCGCATACGAGGAAATCGCGGTCCGAGTCGAATTCTTCGGTGATGAGATCGAGCGCATCGTCGATGTTGACCCGCTTACCGGGGAGATCCTGGTGGAGCGGCCTGACGTCGCCATCTATCCCGCGAAGCACTTTGTGACGAATGCGGAGAAGATGAAGGCCGCGATACAGGACATCGAGACAGAACTCGAGGAGCGCCTCAAGGAGCTGGAGAGCCAAGGCAAGGTGCTGGAGGCCGCGCGACTGCGCCAGCGCACGATGTACGACCTGGAGATGATGCAGGAAGCAGGATATTGCGCCGGCATCGAAAACTACTCCATGCATCTCTCCCGCCGCCGCCCGGGCGAGCAACCATCCACCCTGCTCGATTACTTTCCGGATGACTTCTTGCTGATCGTCGATGAGTCTCACATCACCTTGCCACAGGTCCGCGGCATGTTCGGCGGAGACCGCTCCCGCAAGGACGTGCTCGTCGAGCACGGCTTCCGCCTTCCGTCCGCCCGGGAGAACCGGCCCCTGACCTTCCAGGAGTTCGAGGGCATGATCCACCAGGGGGTCTTCGTCTCGGCGACACCGGGTCCATACGAGCACGAGCATTCCTCCCGGATCGTGGAGCAGGTGATTCGCCCCACCGGTCTGCTCGACCCCGCCATCTCGGTCCGTCCGACCAAGGGACAGATCGACGACCTCCTCGCCGAAATCAACACACGCGTCGCCCGGGGCGAACGAGCCCTGGTAACCACCCTGACCAAGCGGATGGCCGAGGACCTATCCGACTACCTGAAGGAGATGGGTGTTCGCACCCATTACCTGCACAGCGAGATCGACACGTTCGAGCGCATCGAGATCCTGCGGGACCTGAGGCTCGGGGTCCATGATGTCGTCGTCGGCATCAACCTGCTGCGGGAGGGTCTCGACCTGCCGGAAGTCTCATTAGTTGCTATCCTCGACGCGGACAAGGAAGGGTACCTCCGCTCGGAGGGCGCCTTGATCCAGACCATCGGGCGCGCAGCCCGGCACGTTGATGGTCAGGTCGTCATGTATGCCGACACCATGACCCGCTCGATGAAGGCGGCGATCGACGAGACCTACCGTCGGCGCAAGATCCAACTCGAGCACAACGAGCGGCACGGAATCCAGCCACGCGGTATCGTCAAGGAGATCCGGGATCTCACCGAACGCGTCCGTGCTGTCGCCGAGGAAGCCGTCGAATACCAGACCGGCGATACGGGTACCGGCATCATCTCGCAGATTCCGAGGGACGAATTGACACGAATGATCAAGGACCTCGAGTCGCAGATGAAGACCGCCGCCAGGGACCTCGAGTTCGAGAAGGCGGCGCTCATCCGGGACCAGATCGTCGAACTCCGACGTATCATCGAGGCGGACCCGGTCGTCCACGTTTGACGCCGGGGTCTCGCCCAGAGAGCACGACATGAAGAACGAACGACACCAGGCGCCTGCCCGGCGCTTCCTGGCGGGTGTGGCCTTGGTGTGTGCCATTTCGGCGACACCGCAAGCCCTCGCGCAGGAATCCACACCCGTGTCTACGGAGTCCGAGCTTTCTTCCCAGCTGCCTCCTGCCGATCTTCCGACCATGAACGAGCAGGGTTTCGTCTTCGAACTCGAGTCGGCGTTCACCGGTTCACTGGCGAACGCGCCCACCGAAGCCCCGGTGTACGAACTGACCTACGCCGATCAGACCCTGGAAGCGGCCCAGGAGCTAGCCACCCGCCTTGGTGTGGAAGGTGACGTGGCCGATCAGGGCGGAGGCAGCTTCATCGCAGAAGGCAATGGCGACCTCTATGTGTCGCCTGGTCTGGTTCAGTACGTCTCAGCCGCCGAGGTTCCCGAAGGACAGCTGCCTTCCGATGAGGAGGCGATTGCCTACGGACGCGAGTGGCTGCGGCAAACCGGACTGCTGCCGCCGAACATCGGGGAAGGAAAAGTCGAAGCTCGAGTTGAGTCTCCCGCCAGGGCGTTCGTGACGTTCCAACCGATCGAGCCGGCATCCATCCTTTCCTCGTATCCGGCGATCACGATCGTCATGGGTCCGAACGCGATCATCCTCGAGGCGTCGTTCCGCTGGGCAGATATCCGCGCAACCGATGTCTATCAGCTCAGGGATGCCGAGTCGGCATGGCAGGAGGTCGCCGAGCGGCGGGCCTACCTCCAGGCGACGGTTCCCGCCGACGTATTCCCGCAGGGTTCCACCGTCACGGGTACCGCGACCTACGAGTCGGTATCCCTGTCGTACACCACCTCCGGCGTGCCAGGAGAAGCACAGTATCTTCAACCGGTCTTTGTCTTTTCGGGAGAGTTGACGGCCGAGGGCTCCGACCGATCGTTTCCCATCACGGCCTATGTCCCGGCCATCGTCAACAGCCAGCAGCCAGTCGGCTAGATTATGCTGCGGCCGCTTGTGACAGGCAGACCCCGTGCCGTTCACCATCGAGCCGTCAGCACAGCTCCTTCCTGGAAGACAGCGGGGACTCGCCGGGCCCGATGACCATCTGACGCCGGAGCAACGAAGCGCTGGCGGGAACACCGGTGACCGGGAAAGGGCGACCGGCCACTGCAACGCGAATCCAGCCAAGGAACGCACATGGATCAGGCACCGTTCATTCTTCTGATCAACGGACCGAACCTCAACATGCTCGGGACGCGCGAACCGGGACTCTACGGCTCCACAACGCTCGATTCGATCGTCGAGCAGGTGTCTGCCGCCGCGCGAGCAGGAGCCCCACCGTTCGACGTTAGGGCGTTCCAGTCCAACCATGAGGGGGAAATACTCGATATCATCCAGCAGCATGGCTCAGAAGCCTTCGGGATCATCATCAACGCTGGCGCCCTGACGCATTACAGTTACGCACTCCAGGATGCCCTTTCCTCCGTGGCATCCCCGGCCGTCGAGGTTCACATTACCAACATCCACGCCCGGGAGCCGTTTCGGCACACTTCTGTCATCGCTCCGGTCGTCGCTGGGCAGGTAGTAGGGCTCGGAACTGATGGGTATCATCTCGCCCTGGTATGGCATCAGCGCCGCCTGGCAGCCCTTCGGGCCGCATCCACCGAGGAAGAGCCGCATGCAGGTCTTTGACGAACTGGACCTCGATGCGGTCCTCGTCACCAGTGGCACGAACCGCCGCTACCTCACCGGTTTCTCGGCCGAGGACCATGCGCCGGACGAATCGTCCGGTGTCGTTGTGCTCATGAGGGATCGCACGACACTGTTCACCTCACCAACGAATTTGCCCTGGGCGAGAGCGGAAAAGCGGTCGCACGTCGATGTCCAGCCGGCACCGAGACCATGGACCTCCACTCTTGCCGATTACCTCCGACAACGCCAGGTCAATCGACTCGGGTTCGAGGACCGGACAACGACATTTGCGGACTATAGGTGCTTGCACCAGGCGTTGCCGGAGGTTGAGCTGGTCCCTGTCGGCGCCCGTGTGGATGCCAGGAGGAGGATAAAAACCGACGATGAGGTGAAGTCGCTCGAATCAGCGCTGCGCATCACCGACGACGCGTTCGGGAACGTGAGCGAGCAGATACGGCCCGGCATGACGGAGATCGAGGTGGCTGATGCAATTCGCGAAGCCCTACGCGATCTTGGGAGCGAGGGTGAGGCGTTCCCCACCATCGTCGCGTCCGGGCCGAATGCCGCGAAACCGCATCACTCCCCGGGGCAACGATCCATCGTAGAAGGGGAGCCGATCATCATCGACATGGGCGCCCGCGTCGACGGATACCGCGGCGACCTTACCCGTACGGTCTGGACGGGACGCCCCTCACCGCGACTTGGTACCATGTACCGGTTGGTGCTCGAGGCGCAACTTGCTGCCATCGCCGCCGTGCGCGAAGGAGTCGCGGCCCGTGCCGTGGATACCGCGGCAAGGATGGTGTTCGCATCCGCCGGCATGGAGGACGCGGTCCTGCACAGTGTGGGTCACGGCGTCGGCCTGCGTATCCATGAGGCTCCCTCTCTCAGCCAGGCTTCTACAGACGTGCTCCAGGCAGGCAATGTCATCACGATCGAACCTGGGCTGTACGTTGCGGAATGGGGGGGCGTCCGCATCGAGGACGTGCTTCTGGTTGAGCGAAACGGCTCGCGCAATTTGACCAGGTCATCCAAACACCCGCCGACATGATTGCGATGATGGCGAAGGAAAGCTGAAGAACCGGGCGACATTAGTGCGCCACCCTTGGACGGGCGCACTCGAAGGATCGACGAAGGATGCGCCTGGCAGGCGCAAAAAATCGATAGACGAAACAAGGAGCGTTGTGCATGATCGATACAGGTGAGATTCGGAAGGGAAGCACGATCGAGCTGGACGGCCGGCTCGTCAAGGTCATCGATTTCTCCCATAACAAGCAGGGCAGGGGCTCCGCCCAGCTTCGGATGACCCTGCGCGACCTCCGGACCGGGTCCAACACCCAGCACACGGTCATGGCCGGAACCAAGTTCACCCTCGTTCGGCTCGAACGTCAGCATGTACAGTTTTTGTATGCTGACGGTTCGCATTATCACTTCATGGACACTGACAGCTTTGAACAGATTACGCTGGACGAGATCACCGTCGGCGATACGGCCAGGTTCTTCAAGGAGCAGGACGTCATCGACCTGCTGACCTACAACGGCGAGCCGATCGACATCGAGCTCCCCACCTCTGTGACGCTCGCGATCACCCAGACCGATCCAGGGTACAAGGGAGATACGGCGACGGGCGGAAACAAGCCTGCGACTCTCGAAACCGGCCTGGTAGTCAATGTTCCTCTGTTCCTCAGCGAGGGAGACCGCGTCAAGGTCGATACCAGGACGGGCGAGTATATCGAGCGTGTTGGCTGACCGCTCGGAAACTGGAGTTGTTCCATACCGCGTCCAAGCGTCGCTCCGGAGACGCCGCTCTATCGAGGGAAGGACCAATTGGGGTGTCCGAGCATGAGATGCGCAGCAACGCAACGTCCAGTGAGATCATCGGCGCCGTTCGGGAATTGATCTCGCTGATGGGCAAGGGGGGGATCACCGAACTCGATCTGTCGACCGGTGATGTCAGCATCAGGTTGCGAGGCTCATCGGCCAGCACGCTGGTCGCTTCGGGGCTTCAGTCTGCCTCTGACACCAGTGACGGGGAAGCGCCAGGAGACTCCGGTCACGTGGTCACCGCGCCGATGATCGGGACATTCTATGCTGCCCCTGGCCCCGGCGAAGCCCCCTTTGTGCAGGTGGGCGATGAGATAGAGGTGGGGCAGGTTGTCGGGATCGTGGAGGCCATGAAGATCATGAACGAGATCATTGCCGACCGCCCGGGCATCGTCATCGAAATCCTGGTCGAGAACGCACAGCCCGTGGAGTACGGATCTCCCCTGCTTAGGCTTGGCGAGCAAACGGACTTCGTCCGGTGAGCAGCCGGATTCTCAAGGTCTCGCTTCTTACGTCGTATCTGCGCGAGGTGATCGAAGCGGATGATCTTCTTCAGGACGTCTGGCTTGAAGGAGAGGTTTCCAGTTACACGGTCGCTGGTTCCGGGCATGCGTACTTCACCCTGAAGGACAGCCAGTCGTTGATCGATGGCGTTATGTGGAAGACCACGCGAATTCGCCAGGTCTATGTGCCCAAGGTCGGCGATCAGATCGTCGTTCACGGCTCCGTTACCATCTACGATCGGGCGAGCAAGTATCAGCTGAAGGCCGACGTGGTCCAGCCTGCCGGAGTCGGCATTCTCCAGCTCCAGTTCGAGCAACTTCGGCAACGACTTGAAGCGGAGGGCCTGTTCGATCCTAGCCGGAAGCGTCCCCTGCCATTCTTCCCTCGGCGCGTCGGAGTCGTCACGTCCCCGACTGGAGCCGTCTGGCACGACATCCGGCATGTGGTTGCCCGGCGCTATCCCCTGGCGGAACTCATCCTTTCGCCAGCAATCGTGCAGGGTACCGGTGCTCCGTCCTCGCTCGTTGCGGCGCTGCGAGCGATCAACGAGATCGAGGATGTCGACCTCGTGATCCTTGCGCGCGGGGGTGGCTCGATCGAAGACCTCTGGTCGTTCAATGACGAACAGGTGGTACGCGCCATCTTCTCGTCGCGGCTGCCTGTCGTATCGGCGGTCGGGCACGAGACCGACACGACACTGGCGGACTTCGTCGCCGACGTCCGGGCGCCCACGCCCTCGGCCGCGGCCGAGATGATCGTGCCGGACATCCGGGATCTGGAGGCGCTGGTAGTGGATCTGCACCGGCGGGCGTTACGAGCCACGGTTGGCGAGGTCGCGGCTCTGCGTGAAGGCGTCGAGGCCCTGCACCAACGTCTGGATCGTGTCTCTCCGATGCAGCACACTTTCCGCCGTCGGCAGGACGTCTCACAAGCGCAGGCAAGGTTGGTGGCGGCTGCCACGCGCTCGATCGAGCGAAAGCGCAGCGATCTCGACATACGGGGATCGGTGCTCCAGGCGCTCGACCCGGAAGCGCTCTTCAAACGAGGTTATGCTTTCATCTCATTGGACAACGCAGTTGCACCGGTGAGAAGCGTCGCTACCCTCCAGGAGGACCAGCGCATACGGGCGACCTTCGGTGACGGGTCAGCGGTGGCGCGGATCCTGGAAACGGTGCCGAGCGCACCCGTTGTGGAAAGTCATCGAGGACACCATGAGTTACGACGCCGCATTCGCCCATAACGGGTCGAGTGACACTGCCGGGGATTCGTTCGAGTCATCCTTGGAGAGGCTGCACGAGATCATCGTTCAGCTTGAAGCCGGAGACTTGTCGCTCGATGAGACGATCGCCCGGTTCCAGGAAGGATCGGGACTTGCCCAGGAGTGTATGCGGATGATCGACGCCGCCGAACTCAAGATCACCGAGCTTGCATCGGAGATGTCGTCTGGGCTAGATCCCGATTGAACACCAACGACCCGGAGACAACGGTCCAGAGCAGCGAGGTCATCCTGCCGCCGGGCAAGCTCCCCGGTCCGATCCTGGATCGTCTGATTACGACCTATCGGACCCGGACGGACCCGTCGGTGATCATCTCGCCCGGGTACGGCCGGGATGCCGCCGCCGTTCGCCTTGACGCCGCACAGGATCTGATCGTCAAGAGTGATCCCATCACCTTCGCGATGGATGGCGCCGCCCGCTACCTCGTCGCTGTCAACGCCAATGACGTCGCCTGCCTGGGAGGCATCCCGCGATGGCTGACGGTCGTCGCGCTTCTCCCCGAGGGCTCCACGACGGAGACCCTTGTCGAGCGGCTTTTTGCTGATTTGCAGGAGGCCTGCGACGCGTTCGGCATCTCCATCATCGGTGGCCACACCGAAATCACCTCCGGTGTCGATCACCCGCTTTTGATAGGGACGATGCTCGGCACGCCGGGACCGCAGGGCCTCATCCACCCCGGCAACGCTCATGTGGGTGACGACCTGCTCCTCACGAAATGGATCGGCATCGAGGGAACCGCGCTGCTTGCCCGAGAACGAGCGGGCGCCCTCGAACGTGCTGTCGGCAAGGATGTTGTAGCGCGGGCCGCCAAACTGCTTCGCCATCCGGGAATCTCAATCGTTGCTGACGTGCGGGCGGCGCTTGCTCTCCCCGGCGTGACTGCCCTCCACGACCCGACCGAGGGCGGCATCGCGACCGCTGTGCATGAGCTCGCTCGCGGTTCAGGGTGCGGTGCCGAAATACTCTCGGACGCGATCCCGATCCTTCCTGAAACCCGGTTGGTCTGCGATCACCTTGGGCTGGACGCGTTGGGACTGCTAAGCTCCGGCGCATTGCTCATGGCGGTGTCATCACACCACCGCGACGAGATCGCGGACGCATGTCGCGAGGCTGGCGTGACGGTCACTCACATCGGGAAGCTGGTTCCACCTGCGGACGGGCTCACGCTGATGCAACACGGAGAGCGCCGGCCCCTTCCCCGCTTCGACTCGGATGAGATCGCCCGGGTGCTTCAGGACGATCAGAATATCGTGCCAAAGGAGACCCCATGACTGCCGCACAACGCGCACCGATCCTGATATTCGCCCGCGAGCGTTACTGCCCGGACGTGGCTCGTACCCGTCGACGCCTGAAAGAGCTTGGGATTCCCTGGAGTGAGCGGGATGTCGAAGCCGACGAGACGGCCGCGGCTGAGATGCGCAAACTGACTGGACGAGGCAGCGTCCCCACCGTCCTGATCGGAGATCGCGTCCTCGTCGAACCCTCCAACCGGGAGCTCGATGTGGCTCTAGAAGCCGGCGGATACATGACCTCCGTGCCAGGCCGACCGTCGTGACCGGTATCGTCATCGCATCCGCAAACGGACGAATCGGGCTATCAACCGCAGTAGAGGTACTTCGCGCCGGCGGTTCCGCTGTTGACGCGGTCATCGCCGGCACCAGGCTCGTGGAGGCGAATCCGGAGGACCATACGGTCGGGTACTCGGGTTTGCCAAACCTGATGGGCGAGGTAGAGCTCGACGCCAGCATCATGGATGGCAATGGCCTGCGGGCGGGGAGCGTTGGCGCGCTGGTCGGATATCAGGACGCCACTGACCTCGCGCGCCACGTGATGGACGATCTGCCTCACGTCCTGATCGCCGGAAACGGCGCGGCGCGCCTTGCCGAGGAGGTCGGGCTGGAGTCGAAAGAGTTGCTCACGCCGGAGGCCGAGGCAATCTGGCGTTCCCGGCTCGACTTGCCCGATGACAGCCAGCGCTCATCGTACTACTCACGAATGCGGGAACTGGTGAAGCAGACGGCCTCCGACGCAGAGCTGGCGAGCGGCGGAGAGCCTCCCCACGGAACCGTCAATTTCATCGCCCGTGACCGCAACGGTGACATTGCGTGCGCGGTCAGCACGTCGGGTTGGGCATGGAAGTACCCCGGCCGTATGGGAGACTCCCCGATCATCGGCGCGGGCAACTATGCCGACAACCGGTGGGGAGCCGCAGCTTGCACTGGGCGGGGGGAGATGGCGCAGCGTGCGTGTACCGCCCACAGCGTCGTCATGTTCATGCGCTTCGGAATGCCGCTTGAAGACGCACTCACCACCGCAATGCGGGACCTGGCCGCTCTCGATGATCCCTTTGCAAGCGAGATGAACATCGTCGCCATGGATCGTGACGGGAATCCGTCGGCGGCTTCCACCGCGGCTGGCAAAACGTACGTGGTGATGACGGAGGACATGAGTGTCCCGGAGGAACGCCCGAGACTGCACGTGCCCTTGCCACTCTGATCTGCCGGCAGACCTTCCGGATACCCGTCCCCAAAACGCACATCGGCCCGTGCCCCTTCAAGGGAACACGGGCCGATGTGCGTTGGGGACGGGCCAAGGTATGCAAGCGCCCTTAGACGTCCTTGGTGAGCGTCTCCAGGAACTCGGTGTTCTTCTGCGTCTTGGAGAGGCGGCTCAGGAGGAGCTCGGTTCCTTCGCTTCCGCCGAGCATCGAGACCATCCTTCGCATCATCCAGACTTGGCGAAGCGTGTAATCGTCGAGCAAGAGCTCCTCGCGACGGGTCGACGAACGTTGGATGTCGATGGCGGGATAGATCCGGCGCTCGGCCAGTTTGCGGTCGAGGTGCAACTCCATGTTGCCGGTTCCCTTGAACTCCTCGTAGATCACGTCGTCCTGCCGGCTGCCAGTGTCCACCAGGCAGGTAGCGATGATCGTGAGGCTGCCTCCCCCCTCGATGTTGCGGGCAGCGCCGAAGAAGCGCTTGGGCGGGTAAAGCGCGACTGGATCGATACCGCCCGAGAGCGTGCGCCCACTTGGCGGCACCGCCAGGTTGTAGGCTCGAGCCAACCGGGTGATCGAGTCGAGCAGGATCGTCACGTCGCGTCCGGACTCGACCAGGCGCTTGGCGCGCTCCAGGGCCATCTCAGCCACCTTGGTGTGGTCTTCGACCGGCTCGTCGAACGTCGAGGAGATGACCTCGCCCTCGACCGTGCGTCGCATGTCCGTCACCTCTTCCGGGCGCTCGCCGATGAGGCAGACCATGAGATGCATGTCCGGGTTGTTGGCGGTGATTCCGTTGGCGATGGCCTTGAGCAGCAGTGTCTTGCCCGCCTTGGGCGGCGAGACGATCAAACCGCGCTGGCCACGACCGATAGGGGCCACGAGATCGAGCAACCTGGTCGAGAGGATATTGGGCTGGGTTTCAAGATCGATCCGCTCAAGCGGGAAGATCGGTGTCAGCGTATCGAACGTCGGTCGCCGCCGTGCCACTTCTGGATCGATGCCATTCACGACCTCGACCCGGAGCAGGCTGAAGAATTTCTCGTTGTCCTTGGGAGGACGGACCTGGCCACTGACACGGTCGCCGGTGCGCAGTCCAAACCGGCGGATCTGGGACTGCGAGACGTAGATATCGTCCGGGCCCGGCAGAAACCGCTGACCACGAAGGAAGCCGAAGCCGTCCTCAATGATCTCAAGCACACCATCACCAAAGATGTGCCCGTCACGCTCGGTCTGCGCCTGAAGCAGTTTGGTGATGAGATCCGGGCGGCGCATCCGAAGGTAACCGGAGACACCCAGCTCCTTTGCCTGTTCGTTGAGTGCCTCCGCCGTGCGGCTGTCCAACTCGGCAACAGTCAGGCGGTTCGCCTGTTGCTCGCGGTTGGCTTCCCGAGTTGCCTGTCCGTCTCGCTGTCCTCCGGCTGATCGCCCGTCCTGCCCATTCGAAGACCCGGAAGGAGCATGGTCGGACCGTTGCTCGGTGCGCTGCTCGCCTCGCGGTGCGCGGCCATTGACAGACTGCCGATCGGTGCGATCGGTTCTGCGCCCACGACGGTCTCGACCGTTGTCCTGACGGACCGGTCGCTGGCGACGCTGCTGCTCTTCCTGATTCGGCATCGCTTCGACCGCCGGCACGACCGGAGAAGCGGGAATCTCGGCGGCGGAGGACGCATGGCCGTTCAATGCCTGTGCCGCCTGTGCCTGTTCGGTGACCGCCACGGCCTCGCGCGGGATCGGTTCCAGCGCGATGGCACCGTCGGTATTGCCTGCTACGACATCGGTGCCCCCGGTCACGGACACAGGTTCAGCCTCTTTGACTTTCTTGCGCGGACGCGGAGTTCGCGTCTTGCGTGCAGGCTTATCGAGCGCAGCGTCAGGCATGACCTGATCAGGTTTTACGTCTTCATCGACAGTCAAGCGAATGCCTCCGGGGGGTGAAAACAGAAGGAAGGATTAGGAAGAGAGGGTCCTTGTGGAACTTCATGGCGGAGTCAGCCAGGTGGTACTGCCCAAGCAGCCGCAGTACTCAAATCTGGTATCGATTGGAGCGGTGTTGCGGTGTCAGCATCTTGCCAGAACCATGTTTCGCACATTCCAAGCCTGCAAAAATCGGCTCGGTCGGGAGCACACAGTGGCACAAAAGGGGCATCGTGGTGCAAAGGAGCAACCGCCACCGGGAGGCGAGTATGGAATTGGTCAAGGGTGCGGTTGCGTGTTGAGGCAGATCGGTATCATCTACCGATTGTGAGAGGAGACTAGCAGTTCCGTGCGAATGCGTCAAGAATACCCGGGTAGCGACATCAATGCAAGGTCGTGCTGATTTGGCGTTACCGGTTAGTCCAGCGGCATGTGGCGGATCATCTCCAACTTCTGCCGACGGTGAGTCGAGTGAACGTACCGGACCGTTCCGGTCACCGCTCGCATCACGAGCGAGTGGGTGGTCGCGCCCTCCGCGCCGTAGCGGACCCCGTCCAGCAGCTCTCCGTCCGTGATTCCGGTCGCGGCGAAGAAGACATCATCTCCCCCGACCAGATCATCGATGCCGTAGATCCGCGCAAGATCGATCGAGTTCTGCTCAGCAATCGCCCGCTCGTCGTCGTTCCGCGGGAACAACCGGCACTGCATGTCGCCACCCACGCATTTCAGCGCGCACGCGCCAATCACCGCCTCCGGGGAACCGCCGATCCCCATGAGTACATCGATCCCCGTTCCCTGCATCGCCGCCATCAGGGCGCCAGCTACGTCTCCATCGGTGATCAGCTTGAGCCGGGCCCCAGCATCCCGCACATCGGCGATCAGCTGTTCATGGCGCGGCCGGTCCAGGATCACGACCGTCAGGTCATCGATCTTGCGCTTCTTGGCTTCCGCGACACGCGCGAGGTTCTCGGCAACGCTACTGTTGAGATCGATCGTGCCCCTGGCGTCCGGCCCGACGGCGATCTTTTCCATGTAGGAGATGTGTTCCCACTTGTACATTGCGCCGCGCTCCGCAATGGCGAGCACGCAGATCGAGTTCGGCATGCCAAGCGCCAGCAGGCGGGTTCCATCGACCGGGTCAACCGCTATATCAACCTTCGGGGACTCCGCCCTGCCGACGCGTTCCCCGTAATAGAGCATCGGGGCGTGGTCCTTTTCGCCTTCCCCGATGACAACTTCACCTTCCATCTCGATCGTGTCCAGAACCTGGCGCATGGCATCGACCGCTGCCTGATCCGCCGCTTCCTTCTCGCCTCGACCCATCCAGCGCCCGGCAAGCAGTGCCGCCGCTTCCGTGACTCGCACCAGTTCAAGCGAAAGGTTGCGGCTGAAGTCGGGTTGTTGCGACATGGAGAATCCTCTCTATGGGCCAGGTCAGGCGGACGGGTGCGCGGCCGTGTTGGGCATCGCAAGCCAGTTCTCGGCCGAGACGGGAAGGTCGTATGCTGATCCGACCACCACGCGGCTCGATGGTAGCGAATGAATGAATGACTGCCCATAGCGCCGGGTGACAATCCGCCGGTCGAGCACCGCGCAGACTCCGCGGTCTTCGGCACTCCGGATCAGGCGCCCAAACCCCTGCTTGAACTTGAGCACGGCCTGAGGCACGGAAAGGTCGTTGAAGGGATCGGGACTCATCTCGCTTCGCGCCTCGAACACAGGATCGCTCGGCACCGGGAACGGCAGTTTGACGATCACCACCAGGCTGAGCGCGGAGCCAACAATATCGACTCCCTCCCAGAATGACGAAGTCCCGAGCAGCACGGTGCCGGTGTTTGCCCTGAGCCGCTCGACCAACTGGCGGAAACTGCCGTCAATATGCTGGCCTAGCACCGAAATATTGTGGCGCTCGAGCGGCTTTTTAATCGCCCGGTGGGTGGCCTGCAACGCCCCGTGGGATGTGAATAGCACAAGCGCCCGTCCCTCCGTGGCTGTGAGGAGGTCGATCAGGGTGGAGTTCACCGCTGCCTGGTAGTTCTGGTTGCCGGGATCCGGCAGGTCATCCGCGACATAGACAAGCGTGGAGCGCTCGTGATCGAACGGTGAGCCCAATGGGAGTCGTATCGCATTCTCCAGACCCAGGCGATCGACGATGTAATCGAACGAACCGTCGATAGTGAGCGTCGCCGATGTCAGGATCGTTGTTCTTGCCCGGTCGAATACCTCCGTTCGCAACATTCCGCTCACATCCAGCGGCGCACCTCCGAGCGAGATGATCGCTTGCTGGGGAGACCGCTCTACCCAGAACACCCTGGTTCCGTCATCCTGGCCGAAGGCGCTGAGCAGCTGCAGGCGAACCGTTGTCAGATCCTCGAGTGAATTCTGCATCTCCAGCGTCAGGTCGTCCCGGTAGACCGACTCTGGATGATCATCATCATCCGGCAAGCTCAACGAGTCCAGGACTTTCAGGAACCAGCGGCCGTCCTCGAGGATGCGTTGGAGCTCGGCGTCCAGCTGCCCCCAGATAAGCGATACCTCACCCCACAGTCCCTGCTGACGGATGGAGTCGGTGAGACGAACCTGATCTGACCATGATTGCCGGGTTCCCCTCGGTGGCGGCAGCAGGCTCTCAAGCCGGGACATCAACTCTCCGGCCAGCGCCGAGATGGCCGCTGACCGCTGTACTGCGTTCGCCGCGCGGTCACGGGCGTCGTTCGCAGCCTTGATCGCTTCGGTAGCACGCAATCTGGAGAGGAACGTCGCGGCGGTGGAGAACGCGCCGCCCTGGATCATCCCCTCGGGGTGGATCAGCGCCCGGACGGGCTCCTCGATCTTGGCCCGGTTGACCGACCAACTGAACTGGGATGTCGCTTCCTCTTCAAGGTGGTGGGCTTCATCGATCACGAGACGTTCAAAGGGAGGCAGGACGAACCCCTGCGAGGAGTTCGAAAGCACCAGGGAATGATTGGCGATCACGATGTGCGCGTTCGCCGCCACGTGCCGCGCCCGGTACAGAAAGCACTGGTTCACCCGCGCGTAGGCACAGCGCTTGGCGGAACAGCGCCCCTTTTCCGAGGCGAAGTTTCGCCAATGGACCTCCTCGTCACGGGTAATCCGCAACTCCGCCTTGTCACCCGTTTGCGTCGAACCGAGCCAGAGCAGGATCTTGGCGCGCAGTGACGCGTCGGCTGGGGACTCGATCGGATCGTCCATGTGCTCGAACCAGCGGCTGAGGCATAGGTAGTTCGCCCTGCCTTTCATCACCGCAACGCGAAGCTCATCGGTGATGCCCGCCTCCTGAAGCGCCGTGCGAACGTCCGGCAGATCCTTCTGGTACAGCTGGTCCTGCAGGGCCAACGTGTCGGTCGTGATCACGACTCGCTCACCCCGCTCGATCGCGAACATCGCCGCCGGCAGGAGATACGCC
>DASYVY010000357.1:0-2547 GCA_035936535.1 Thermomicrobiales bacterium
AGCCCAGAAGCCCCTCCTCCAGCGTCGCGAAGACAGTCTCCTCGATCTGGCGATAGAACCCGAGCGGGACAATACCGAGCTCACGATGGTACGCAACTCCGCTCTCCTGCGGACCCGGCTCGATGCGAAAGGAGATCGGCACGCCAAACGGGTTCGCCCCGCCCGGTTCCTCACCCGCTTCGCCGGTACCGGTGACGCGCTCGATGCACAGGGGCCGGCTCGGCTCGAAAAGTACCGGAATACCGTATTCGGCCCCAAGCGTTGCCTCGATGACCTCCTTCTGCACTTCTCCGTAGAGTTGGAGGGAGATGGTGGCGTCGCGGGTGCCGCGGCGAACGTTGATCAGGGGATCCTGCTCTTCGAGCTGCTCCAGGGCGGCGTACATCCGCCCCGTATCGGCGGGATCTTCGGGCCGGATCACGCTCTCGAGCGTCGGCGGCGGGAACCGGGCGGCTGGCGTTCCGGGCAGGACCTGCCCCAGCACGTCGCCGATCCGGAGCTCCGGGATGCCATGGACGCGCACGATATCCCCCGCCCGCGCCTCGCTTACCGTCTGGAGAGCACCCGAGCGATACCGCTCGATCCCAGAGATGCGCGCGCTGTAGCAGTCCGCCTGGCGATCGTCCGGGGTGTGATGCACCGTGACGTGCTCCCGAACCGCCAGCCTGCCCGAGAACAGGCGTGCAAGGCCGACCTTCTCGCCGGTGGGGGTGCGCTGGATCTTGAACACCACGCCGGACAGGTCATCCCCCGGACGATTCCGTACCGCCCGCAGCAACCGGGGCAGCTCGTTGAGGAGGTGCGAGACGCCGGCACCGGTGATCGCCGAGCCGAAGAAGACGGGCGTCACCTCGAGATTGCGAACCTGCCGCGCCAGCTCCCGCCGGAGCGCTTTCCGAGAAAGACCGGCATCCGCCGAGAGATACCGTGCGATCACGTCGTCGTTGTGCTCGGCGAGCACGTCGAGCACCCGCTTGGCGAAGGCAGGCTCGGTGACGTCGTGCGGATGCACCGATGCCGATCGCGTCCCGATATCGGACACACCTGAGAGGACCAGCGGGCAGAGATCGAGCCCACGGGCGATCTCGGCGATCAGGTCGTCGCTCCGCGCGCCGGCCCGGTCGATCTTGTTGATGAACAGCAGCAGGGGGATTCCGGACGTCCGGATCGCCTGCACCAGGCGGCGGGTTTGGGACTGGACGCCTTCGACGGCCGAGATGACGACGATCACGGCGTCGAGCACCTGCAGCGCCCGCCCGACCTCGGCAATGAAATCCGAGTGGCCGGGAGTATCGATCAGGTTGACGGCAAGGTTGTCGAGCTGGAACGACGCAACGGCGGACTTGATCGTGATGCCGCGCTGGCGTTCCAGCTCCAGGGTGTCGGTTTGGGTGGTGCCGTGGTCGACACGGCCGATATCGGTGATGACGCCGGTTTCGAAGAGGATGCGCTCAGTCAGACTCGTCTTTCCGGCGTCGACGTGCGCCAGGATCCCCAGGTTGAGGGTACGCATGCAGCAGGATGCCTCCATCGAGCAATGTCATGGACATGTGGAATCTCGATGTCTGCCGCATGTGAACCTCCCTCCTGAGATATGGGTTTCCTGTCAATGGACCGATTCTACGGACACCTTGGCGAAAAGGCAATCACTTCCCCGGTGCTGATAACGTCTGGCCTGATGCTGTCAACTGCGTCGGTGAGCCGTAGCACGCATCCTAGCGACTGTCATCCCGAGGGAGTGCAGCGACGATGGGCCGCATTTGCTCAATCACTTCCTGATTGCCTGTGAGGGATCTCCCGGTGCCGCGGGGCCGGTCTCTCCTGGGCGGCCTACAGCCGGGATGTCATTCCGGAAAGACGAGTCCATCATCCCAGTTCGCTGGCATCCCCGGCACGTCCCACGAGGGATCGGGCCGCCACGATTCCAGCCCGGCATTGAATGGCCAGCGCCGCGCCCCGGCATCGGCGATGATCCGCTCGCCCTCAGCGCGCACCTCGACCAGCGTTTCGCGATCGATCAGCCCGTGTTCCCAGGCGATGTCCCATTCGTCCTCGTCCTTCCAGGCGTAGGAGAGGTCGGGCCGGATCTCGACATCGAGCAGGTAGTCCGCCGTGTCGAAGCCCAGATGCGTGCGACGCAGCGCTGCCTGGATGTTGCCGTAGTACCCACGGAACTCCCATCCCGGATCACGCCAGATCAGCCAGGTCGCGGACATCCTGCCCGGCTGCATCAGCTTGAGGACATGGTTCCCGGTCCAGACGCCATCCGCCAACCCGCCGATCATTCCCTCACGTTCGAGAAAGGGCGTCTCCCTGGTGAGCCGGGTTCCATCCCACCGCGCCTAGACCTTGAGCGGCGAGCTAACGGCAACGTAGAGGGCAACCGCTTCATCGTCGTCACGCACGACAGTGACCGGCACGATCACGTCAGCCGGTGAGTTCCGCACGTAGCGCAGCAGCACCTGATCGCCGGCCGAAAACCGCTGCCCAGGGATTGATTCCCGATCCGCATCCTTCATTTATCAGCCTCTCGATGCAGCCAGGGCG
>DASYVY010000358.1:0-10279 GCA_035936535.1 Thermomicrobiales bacterium
GAGGCCCAGAAGCGCATCACGTTCATCAAGGAGCAGCTGGACCAGGTACACCGCAACCGGGAGCAGTACCGGAACCGGCGCAGGACAACCCCGATCTCGGTGGTCTCGCTGGTCGGGTACACCAACGCGGGCAAGAGCACGCTGCTCAACAAGATCACCGGGGCCGGGGTCCTCGCCGAGGACAAGCTGTTCGCGACGCTCGATCCGACGACGCGGCGGATCACGCTGCCGAGTGGCCGAAATGTGCTCCTGACCGACACGGTGGGATTCATCAATAACCTGCCAACGCAATTGATCGCCGCCTTCCGGGCCACGCTGGAGGAGATCAGCGAGGCCACGGTGCTGGTTCACGTGGTCGACGCGACACATGCCAACGCCTCCGAGCAGATCCAGACAGTGAACCTGACGCTAGAGGAGATCGGCGCGGATGGCCGCCCCGTGATCTTCGCCCTCAACAAGATCGACCGCCTGCCGGCCGATCAGCGCGAGCAAATGGCCGACCTTGCCGCCGGGATCGGCGCACCGGCGGATGCCGTGCCGATCTCGGCCCAGACGGGTTTGTGTCTTGAAGATCTGCTTGACCGGATCGAGGCCGTCCTCGAGCATGAGCATCACTTCGTCGCCGTCGAGCTCAAGGTCCCGTTCGACCGGTCCGACCTTGTCGACCGGTTCCATTCGTTGGGGCGAGTGGAGAAGCGCGCGTTCGATGAGCTTGGCACGACGTTGAACGGATGGCTGCCGGAGGCAGAGATTGGCCGGTTCGCGCCGTTCATCGTCACGCTCGCCCCACGGGAGAAACCGGTTGTCCCGGCGGAGGCCGAGACCGTGCTCGCGGAAGCGGCGCACCCGGCGGCCTGACCTTCGACACCACGCCTGCCCCCGGGGACGTGCACAGGTCCCTGGTGGCGACCTTCCCGGGAACGCCGCATGGAAGATGACCGACCGAACGCGAGCCCGATCAGCTACAGGGACGCCGGCGTCGATATCGACGCCAAGATGCAGGTGATCGAGCGCGTCAAGCAACGCGCACAGACGACGCTTGGGTCGCATGCGGGTCCGATCGGGCACTTCGGCGGTACCTACCGGATCCCCTCCGGTCCCGACCAGATCCTTGTCGCCAGCGCCGACGGGGTCGGCACCAAGCTGCGGCTCGCGTTCGTGCTCGGCGGGGAGGCGCACACGGCGGTCGGGCGCGACATCGTCCATCACTGCGTCAACGACATCGTCGCGCTCGGGGCGAAGCCCCTGTTCTTTCTGGACTATTTCGCGACCGGAGTGCTGGACCCGGATACCGTCACGTTGGTGATCGGCGGCGTGGCGGACGCCTGCCAGTGCAACGGGATGGCGCTGCTCGGGGGTGAGACCGCCGAGATGCCGGACATGTACGCGCCGGGAGAATACGACCTGGCGGGCTTCATCGTTGGCACGGTCTCGCCGGAAGCGATGGTCGATGGCTCTACAATCGCACCCGGCGACGTGGTGATCGGCATGCCCAGCACGGGGCTGCACACCAACGGATACAGCCTGGCGCGAAAGATCCTTGGCCTGACCGGCGATCCGGCGCACGATTCCGCCGTCCTGTCCCAGCCATTGCCAGGTGACGACAGCCATGGGACGGTCGGGGAAGCCCTGATTGCAGAGCACCGGTCCTATCTCGACGACATGGTTCCGTTCCTGGACGCGGATCAGATACGCGGGATGGCGCACATCACTGGCGGCGGACTACGTGACAACCTGCCGCGGACGCTGCCCAAAGAGTGTGTGGCCCGCCTCGACTCCACAACCTGGAGGGTTCCGCCCATCTTCCGCTATCTGCTCGAGCGGGGTGGCGTCGCGGCCGAAGAGCAGCATCGCGTGTTCAACATGGGTATCGGATTCACCCTGATCGTTCGCCCGCAGGATCGCGATGGTGTGCTGGAACAGCTCGCCGGAGCGATCCAGATCGGCGAGATCGTGCCGAGAATGACCAATGACGAGGCTGCGGTGCAGGGGCTTTCGTGCTGATCCGGATGGTATCGTGGCACTGATCGATATTCGCAAGCGGGAGATTCACGCCAAGATCGTCTATTGCGGTCCGGGGCTCAGCGGCAAGACGACGAACCTCCTGAATATCCACGGGCGCCTGCCCGAGGACATCAGGGGAGAGATGCAATCGATCGCGACGGCCGACGAGCGGACGCTTTTTTTCGACTTCGTCCCGATCTCGGAAATCGACCTGGGTGGCTGGGCGGTCAGGTTCCACCTCTATTCGGTGCCGGGGCAGGATGTCTACGTCAGGACGCGACGTGCCATCCTCGGTGGCGCCGATGGCATCGTCTTCGTTGCAGATGCCGCTGGGGCACGGCTCGATGCCAACCGGTCGAGCATGACCGAGCTGGAAGGCCATCTGGGCCACTATCAGAGGGAACTCGACGATGTGCCGCTGGTTGTCCAGTACAACAAGATCGATGTCGAGGACGCGTTGACGCCCGAGGTGCTGGACGAGGAGCTCAATCCCGGATTGTGGCCCGCGTTTCCGGCGATCGCCATCCATGGCAATGGGGTGGCCGAGACCCTGGGCGCGATATCCAGGCTGGTAGCCCGTACGCTCTAGACCGTCGCCTGAAGACACGCACGAGGTGCGACATGCCGAGGACAGGGCCATTCACCCCTCACCCGCAGCGGTTTCACCGGCCTCCGACGCGTCCTGCCCCGACGCGCCACACCGCGAGCAGTGTGCGTGGACGCCTCAGCCGGTCCCGGCGGGATGTGTCGGGGCTGCTCCGGATCGCGGAGCGGCTGGGGAGCCGCCGCGATGTCCTGCGCAAGGTCGTCGAGTGGATGATAGATGGCTACCGGCGCGCGAATGCCGGCGACCTGGCGGCGGCGCTGGCGTTCAACGCGATGATGGCGATCGTGCCGACAATCCTGCTCATGATCACCATCGCCGGTGTGCTGCTCCAGTCCGACGAGCTGTATCGCAAAGCGGTCCTGACGACACTCTGGCTGCTTCCAGCGGGCCTGGGCGGCGAATCGGTCGAGGCACTCGTCAGTGCGCGTGGGCGCAGCGGGATCTTCGGACTGGCGTCGTTCATCGGGTTCGTCTGGATCGGGTCGACCTTCTTCGCCTGCCTGGGGCGGACGCTGAACACCGTCTACGGCGTGCCCGATCCTCCACCGGTTCGGCAGCGCGTGCGCGGATTCGCGATCGTCGTGGCATTCGCCGTCCTGTTCCTGGTCGCCGTGATCGCCGCCTCGCTGCCTTCCATCTTTCTCGGGCTATCGGAACATGACCTGCCGTTTCACCTCCATCGTTCCATCCTGGTGGGCGGTGCGTACCGGGTGTTCTCCTACGTGATCGCGGTACTGACCGCAATGCTGCTGTTCGGGATGCTCTTTCGCGTCGTGCCGAACGCCGGCCAGCACGTCGAGGATGTCTTTCCGGGAACGCTGGTGACGGCCATGCTGTTCGTGCTGCTCGTCCAGGTCTTCCCGGTCTACCTCCGGATCGCGCAGAACCTGAACACTCTGGAATCGACGTTCGCGTTGCTGCCCTTGATGCTCGTCTGGTTCTATGTGCTCGCCCACTTCATGTTGTTCGGGGCGTTCATCAATGCGTCGTACCAGGGGTTCCGGCGACGCCGGATGGCCCTGCGCCGGCACGGAGCGGCGACGACCGCATGACCGCATCGTTCAGTGGGGAGCATCGTCCTCGGGCAGCGCGAGACGCGGCCAATGCGGTTGCCGGTACGCCGGGTCCGGGTAATCGTAGAATCCGTGCCCGCTCTTCTCGCCAAGCCTGCCCTCGGAAACGAGGGTATGGAGCGTCCGCGATCGGCGGTCGGTCGGGTCCGGGCTGACCGCGATATAGCTGTCCTCGATATCGGCCACGACATCGAGCCCGACGCCGTCCATCATGCCGAACGGTCCGTACCGGGTGCCCCAGAACAGCGCCCAGAGGCGATCGACCTCGTCCGGTGTCGCGTGCCCGGCATCGACGACCGCCAGCGATTCCCGCTTCACCGCGCGCCAGATGCGATTGATGATGAACCCCTTGCTCTCCCCCTGGACGACGGCGGTGAACAACCCAAGCGAGCGGCCGAATGCCTCCATCACCTGCATGGTCTCCGGGGTGGTGGCGCCGCACCCCATGAGCTCAACCGCCGACCGATCCCAGAACTCGGTGAAGAAGTGGAGATTGACCAGCTTGCCGGGATCGGCGACGACATCGGCGAGAGCCGACGAGGGGATGGATGAGCTGTTGGTCGCGAGCAGGGCATGGGGATTGAGCTCGCTGATTTCCGTGAACACGTCGCGCTTGGTCGGCAGGTGCTCGCGGACGGCCTCGATCACCAGGTCGGCGTCGCGGACCGCTTCGGCGAGGGTGCTGACCGGGGCGATCCGAGCCAGTACCGCATCGAGGTCCCAGGTCAGGTCGCCCCGCGCGATCACCGGTCCAAGCATCTGTCGCAGGCGGTCGATCGCCTGCTCCGCAGCTTTCGGAGCGACATCGAACAGGCGGACTCGCCGTCCGCTGGCGGCGGTCATCGCCGCGATCTGGGCGCCCAGGGTTCCGGCCCCCACGGTGGCGACCTCGGAAATCACGCGATCGGGAGACGTACCGGATGTGGACATGACACAGCGCTCCTCGCTTCCCTTGGATGGTTCATCAACGAGGGCACAGTATCAGAAACCGCACCTGTCCTTTTTCCGGCTTCCGCAACCCTCATGAGCATGTTCGTCAGCCGACTAGGACCGGGCGTCCGGCTCTGTCGTCCTGAAGGCCACGGGCCGGGACAGCCGGTGAACCAGGATCATCACCGGTCACTCCGATGTCGCTCAAGCGTTCGTGAGGAGGTCCGGAATGGAGTAGTTTTGTGAACACGGCTACCCGGTACCCGCCTTTCGCAAGGTCACCTGGATCTCAGCTTGGCGTCTTGACAGCTTTATTCCTACTGTTATTCTCGGTTATCAGTTCATGTGCACAAATCATCCCATCCGGCCACGGGAGAACGCGACGCGATGTTGTTGTCATGTGCCGAACAGCTCCTGGCCGATCAACGGTTGAGCGAGCGGCTTCGCTTGATCCAGGCCGCTGGCTTCGATGGCATCGATGTCCGTTGGGCCACGGTCATCGATCCTGCCGCGCGGCGTGAGATAGCCGCGCATGACTTGCCGGTCGGTGCCGTGTACGGCCAGCTGCGCGATCCGGGCTTGCTTTCACGAACCGCCGCTGAGCGTGCCAGCGCCATCGATGGCGCCGTCGAGCGTGCCGAGGTTGCGGCCGAACTTGGCGCCACTGCCCTCATCATCGTTCCGATCTTTCGTGAGCCTGTCCTGCGTGGGTTCAGCCCGATCATCGGCACGGAGGATCTGGAAACCGCCGTGCTGCTGGCCTCTCTTGATGAACTGGCCGCACGCGTGGCGGACTTGCCCGTTAAGATTGTGCTGGAGCCCCTTAATCGTGATCAAACGCATTTCCTGCTCGATCCTGCCCACGGGGCGGTCCTGTGCGACGCCCTGGACTCGCCTCTAATTGCCACCATGGTTGATACGTATCACTGCGAGAAGAATGGTCAGGACATCCCGGCGGCAATAGCGGCCACGGGTGCGCAACTTGCCCTGGTTCACCTTTCTGATACGGATCGCGGATTGCCGGGTGAGGGCCGGATCGATTTCGGGTCGGTGCTTGCCGCATTGCGTGCGCACGGCTATGAGGGATGGATGGGCTTCGAGTGCCGGAAGGTCGATCAGGCGGAGTCACTCCGGCGTTCGGTCGACTTCCTCCGGGATCTGTGGATGCGAGGTGCGGCGAAGGACGAGTGACGCGCACGAGAGGGGAAGACGATGTCGATTTCCGTGGTGATTGTCGGTGCCGGCCGGATGGGACAGAAACATCTCGAACGGCTGTCCGAGATCGAGGACGTGCGGCTTGTCGGGGTCGCCGATGTTCGTCGCGAGGCGGCCGACGCCATGGCCAGCGGGTCCAGTGCCGCTGCGGCGAACGATTACCGGGAGCTGCTGGAACACGTCCGACCCGACGCCGTCTACTTCTGCACGCCACCGGCTGATCACGCCGAGCAGGTGGTCTTCGCCGCCGAACGAGGTATCAACGTCTTCGTCGAGAAGCCTCTCGCCACCACGGTCGGTGGTGCGATGGCCGCCGCCGCCGCGGTCGAGCGGCGCAACGTCGTGTGCACGGTCGGATACCAGTGGCGTTACAACGCCGCCACCGAGATGGCCCAGGAGGTGCTCGGCGACGCCTCCCTGACCCTGCTCTCCGCCTGGTGGTACGCAACGGTTCCGCCAGTTCCCTGGATCAGGGACCGGCGCTTTGGAGGAGGCCAGATCTTCGAGCAGGCGACTCACTTGATCGACCTGATGCGCCTGTTCGGCGGAGAGGTTTCGACCGTGTTTGCGGCCTATGCCCACAACGCCGTCCCGGAGGACGATCTCCCGAACTGGGACGCGAACTCCGTGACGCTGCGTTTCGCAGACGGTGCCGTCGGCAGCGTTCACTCGACCTACGCGCTCTTCCCAGGCATCCCCGGCAACAATGGGCTGGATCTTGTCGCTCGCGAGTTGCTGGTGCGAGTCCATGGCAACCGGATCATCGTCTACCGTCGCGATCAGGAACCGGTCGAAATACCGGCGCCCACACCACCAAGAATCGATCGTGACTTCATCGACGCGGTGCATCGGAATGATCCGGTCGCGATTCGGTCGTCCGCCAGGGAATCGGCGGCCAGCATCGCCGTCTCGCTCGCGGCCAACTACTCCGCCGTCAGCGGAAAGGTCGTCGACATGCAGGAGTTCGTTTCGTCTCCTCCCACCGACGCGGTGATCATGCCGGACGAACGCCCCGTCTCCGTTCCCCAGGCACCATAGGGGTGAGCCAGTGGCACCCCATACGGGTCTTCAGCAGCGCCGACGAAGCTACAGGCGTCTGAAGAGTCGATATGACGCTACGAGGAGTAGAGCAATGACCTCAGGAGCACCACCAGCACAGCAAACACGTCAGCTCTCGCGGCGTGACATCATTCGGCTCGCAGGCGCAGCCGGAACCACCGTATGGATTGGAGTCCACGGCTATAGCGCAGCGGGGCAGACGCCAACGGCCGAGATCGTCATCCCCGATACCGGCGCCACGCTGCCGACCGAGCCGGTCACCTTCCGCTGGATCGATAACGGTGACGAGAAGCGCAATTTCATGAATGCCTTTTTCGCCGCCTACCAGCAGGCCCACCCAAACATCACCGTCCAGTACGACGCGCTTCCCGGCACCGAGATTGCCGAAATTGTGCCGCTCGGTATCCGCAGTGGCAACGCGCACGACGTCTTGTTTCTTGGACCAAGCATTCCCGCGCCGCAGGCGGTCTCGGAAGGTTGGGTCGCGCCGATCGACGACATCATCCCGGATTTCGCGGCGTGGAAGGCCGCCTTCCCTCCCGGAGTCTTTGTCGAAGGCATCAACATGTTCAACGGGTTGACGTACGGCTTCCCAACCACGTCCACCCAGCGCTACGCACGCCTTCTGCTCTACAACGCTGCCTACATGGAGGCGGCGGGATTCGACCCTGCGGCAGCCCCGCTGACCTGGGAGGAATTCCGGGAGGCAGCTCGCGTGATCACCGAGCAGGGCGCGGGCGAGTACTACGGCATGGTGATCGGCGGCGGC
Organism: Thermomicrobiales bacterium; assembly: GCA_035936535.1. Lineage (GTDB taxonomy): Bacteria > Chloroflexota > Chloroflexia > Thermomicrobiales > UBA6265 > CADCWJ01. The sequence continues at coordinate 7,658 of DASYVY010000358.1, forward strand.
CAGCCGGCCGCCTGGGAAGACTTCATTGGCGGGCTCGCCGAGGGCGCGAGCGGTCTCCGGTTCTTCGACTGGCGGACGGGCGAGTACGCCTACACCCACGACTCGGTGCTCGCCGCGATCGACCTTCTGCTGGCGATGCGGGACGACGGCAGCATTTTTCCTGGGTCGGTCAATCTCAACAATCCGCAGTCCCGGGCGACGATGCCGCAAGGTGCCGCGGGCATGATCATCCAGGGACCATGGAACATCACGGAGTGGCAGCGGGAGAGCCCGGATTTCGCGTTTGGGGTTTCCAGCCAGCCGGTGCCGACAGCCGGCACTTCGTTCCCGTTGGGTTACGGGCCGGGTGGTGCCAACACCCTGTGGGTATACGTCAACAGCCTGCACAAGGCGATCGCTGGTGATATGTTCGCCTATATTGGCTCCCCGGCTGGGCAGACCGTCTGGGCGCAGCTGGTCAGCATCGGCAGCCCGCCCGCCATCATCTCTGCCTTCGAGGGGGTCGATCTCGATCCGATGGCCCAACGCGCCTACGGGTACTCACGGGAGTTGATGCGCCTCCGGCCGGATCCGTGCATCCGCAACCCGGCCACCTCCCAGGTCTTCCTCCAGCAGCGGCCGATCACGCCGGACATCGGTGAAGTGATCCAGGGAATCTACACCGGTCAGGTGTCCGACCCGCAAGCGGCGATGCAAGAGCTGCAGGACCGGGCCAACGCCGAACTCGGTCGCGCAATCCAGGCGGCGCGAGACGCGGGTGCCGAGGTCTCGCGAGACGATTGGGTGTTCCCGGACTGGGACCCCACCCAGGATTACACGCCGGCAGACGCGGCGACCCCGATCGGGTAATCGATCCACAGGGGGCGATCCTTTTGACTTTCCGTCGATGATGTCGACGTTGCGAGAGGAACGGATTGGACAAGCACACAGGGCAGTGGCGACTCGGGTACCAGCTTCGACCATGGCTCCAGACATGGGGAAGGGACATTCTCACCGAACGGTTGGCTGAGGTGATGGCGACGGTCGCCGGGCTCGGCTACACCGGATTCGAAACGCAGCTCGCCTGCCTGCCGCTAGACGATCCGACAGCATTCCACAAAGCGTCATCTCGCGCGAACGGGATCGCCGTGTGCGGTGCGCATACCGGCGGCCGGTGGGGCGATCCCAACGCGGCGTCCCGGATCCCTGAGCTGATCGAGCGCGTCGGGAAGCTGCCGGATCTGGGTTGTGGGACGCTCGTGGTCAGCATGGGATTGGCACCGGATGCAGAGGATGACGAGGTTGAGCGAGCCGTCGCGTGTCTCCGACTTTTGGGACGGTTGTGCCGTGAGGAGGCGGGCGTCCGCGTCGCCTTTCACAACCACGGCCGCGAGTTGGCCGATAATGCCCGTCTGCTTAGGGCGATCCTCGAAGGGTGCCCATCCAATGATATGTCACTGGGAGTGGATCTGGGCTGGGTTGCACATGCCGGGTGGGATCCTGTCGAATTCCTGGGGCAATTCGGAGACCGCGTCTCATATCTGCATGTACGCGATATCACCGGAAACGCATCCGCTGCCGGGTTCACTGAGGTGGGCAGGGGAACGCTGGATTATCGGGGAATCCTGGCGGCACTTGGGGAGATCGGCTACACCGGCTGGCTGGTTGCCGAGTCGGAGCTGGGCGAGCGGTGGCGAGGTGCAAACAACCCTGAGGAAACCGCTCGCCGGCAGCTAACTGGTCTTCGCTCCGCGTCTGGGGCAATGGTCCGTCCTGCCGAGTCGAGCCAGCCGATCGCTTAGCTCACCCGGTTGCACCATGCCGGACCGCCCAGCGCAGCCTCGGGTGCTGGCTCAGGTATTGACTTTCAGGGGGCGGCAACCTAGGGTAGGGACCAGAAGCCCGGCATGGCCGGGTCAGTTCTTCAGCATTTTCACCGGCACAGGGTAATGGCATGCGCAAGGATCGCCTTCTTCCCAGCACGATCTCGCCTCTCGGTGGAGCCATGTGGGAGAAGTGCGTCCTGACGCCGCCTGTGCCTGACTGACCGTCTTGAACAGCAAAGCGCGACGCACACCCTCCCGGTTGACCAGCCAGGGGGGATTTTTTGTGGTCCGCGAACACCGATCAGCGTCGGTCGCGAGAGCTCATCGGTTGTAGCACTACGAAGAGGAGCGTTCGATGATCACCAGCACCAATCCCTAACACCAGGCGGCGCGGGCGCCGCCATGACGTCGACCAGACGCAGGCGACCATCCGCAACCAGACAGGGACGAGGTTCTCGCTCATGCATCCATCAGTGGTCCAGAACGCACGATACGCGCTGGATATACGGAATGTCGAAAAACGGTTTAAGAAAAAGCGGAACGAGTATGCCAGCGCATTGAAATCGGTCTCGCTTACTGTCGATCGAGGTGAGGTCGTGGGCATCCTGGGGCCGAATGGCTCCGGCAAGAGCACGCTCGTCCGCGTGCTCTCGACGCTGACGCTGCCGGACGCGGGCAGGGTCGAGATCTTCGGCATGGACGCCGTCGCGCATCCGCGACAGGTTCAGCGCTACATCAACCGCGTCAGTGTCGAAGCCAGCTTCTTCAAGAAGCTGTCCTCGATGGAAAACCTGATCTTCGGTGCCAAGCTCTACGG